>JABMRO010000223.1 GCA_013202635.1 Planctomycetota bacterium | reverse complement strand
GGATGAGTGTAAATTTTGATTTAAAAGATCAGGAAACGCAAAAAAAGGCTTTAATCGCGCTATGCGGGCTTGTTATCATCGTATTGTATTTCATCTTTTTGCTAAAGCCGGTCCTTGCGGGCCTGGGCGAAGTAAATCCCAACTTAGCCGAATTAAAGGAGAATATCGACCGGGCTGAACGGTGGATTGCAAAGAAACAAGGGTTGGAAAAACAGTTAAAAGAGCTTCAGTCCCGAATCCAGAGTTATAAAATGAGTTCATCGGAAGGGGAGATAGTTTCCGACATTCTTGAGGAACTCTCAAGCATGGCACACGATTCAGAAGTAGATATAGTAGGCATAATGTGAATAGAATTGAGACTTGAAGAAGCGGATGGCCGGGCAGGCGCATTATTAAAAGAGATTCCTATAGCTATCAAGGCCAGGTGCGGCTATCATCGTTTGGGTGATTTTATTTCTAAACTGGAGAGTGCAAAGAGGGTCTTTGCCGTAAGGGATATAATAATTGCCGCAAGACCCCAGTCACCAAGGAGTCATGACGTTCAATTATTGGTTAGCACGTTTCTTATATCAGAAGATTAATACGCAACGGGCCCGGCGTGTTTTTTTGGTACTTGGTTTGGTATTATGTATTGTGTTTTCTTCAGGAGGAGCGCTGTCCGAGGAAGCAACAGCATTTGTCTATGACAACAACGGCAAAAGAGATCCTTTTATTCCGTTAGTCAAAGGCACGGCAAAGGGCTATACGGGGTTGGGTAGCGTGGAAAGCGTAGATGAATTGGTCCTGGAAGGAATACTTTGGGATAAATCAGGCGGCTCTATTGCAGTGCTGAACGGCGTGTTGTTAAAGGAGGGAGACAAGGTGAATAATATACAACTGCTGGAAATCACACCTAAGAGGGTGTTCTTATTGGTAGATGGCGAAAAATACAATTTAACTTTGGAGGAAAGCGGGAAAGGAGGAGAAAGATGAATTTCAAGAAGATGTTGGCATTGGCTATTATTAATATGATTATTCTTGCGCCGGCGGTGGTTGTTTGTGCCCAGGAGGGTGAAGATCTTCCCTTTGTTTTTGAGGAAGTCGCAGATGCAGAGGAAGTTGCCTCTGAGGAAAGCGCAGACGTAGGCGAGGTTAGCGAACTGCAGGCGGCTCCGACAGCTCCGGCAGCGGCACCGGGAGGAGAGGTCTCCGGAAATGTCACCCTGGATTTCAAGGACGCCGATATTAAAAACGTCTTAAGAATACTTTCTTATAAAGGCGGCGTGAACATTGTAGCGGGTAAGGGAGTAGAAGGGCCTGTTACAATCCGGCTTACAGACGTACCCTGGGAAAAAGCGCTGGAGGTGCTTTTAAAAACATATGATTACGGGCACGAAAAAGACGGCAACATAATCACGGTAACGCCCATGGAGGTGCTTACCAAAAAGAAGATGGCCGAACTGGAACTGGCAGAAGTCGAGCCGCTTATCACGGAGATATTTAACCTGCAGTTTGTAGACGCCACGGATGCCATGGGTGTGGTCAGGGAACAGTTGTCGCCGAGGGGCAAGGTCACTGTTTTTACAAAGACGGTGCAGAAAGGTTGGCCGTTCGGCGCAGGCGGAGGAGCCAGTTCAGGCAGCAGCGGTGTCGGCGGTTTTGGCGTTATCGAGAGAGATAACGACGAGCCCCGCGCCAAGACCTTGGTGGTTACCGACATAAACTCTTATATGGACAGGGTCAAAAAGATAATCTCCGAAATCGACATAAGGCCGAAACAGGTTTTAATTGAGACAAGAATAGTGGAAGTTAACAGGGACCGGCTCAAGGATCTGGGATTTGATTGGGGCACAGGCTCCACAGGAGCAGAAAGCGCCCCTGTTACCTTACTTGACGCTTCCGGCAAGAACGAGTCCAAGATAGGAATGCAGGCCCTTAGCTCACAAGTCGCGTCTTCCATATTTGACCCAAAGGCCACCGGCATCGACTCTACTTTAGCCTCTACTGCAGGTGTAGGTTTTGATTCAGGATTTTCACTTGTTTTCAGGAAATTAACAGGTCTCCAGTTTGAAGTAATCTTGCACGCTTTGGAAGAGGATGTGGAAAGCAATACGCTCTCGGCGCCGCGCATAATGACACTTGATAATCAAGAAGCGAAGATTCTGATAGGTCACAGCCGTCCTATAATTAAATCCGACGTAAGCAGCGGTGAGAGCTCAAGCGGAGTGACGCAGACATTGGATTATTATCAGAACCTGGGTATTGTGCTTAACGTTATTCCTCAGGTAAGCGCTGAAGACTACATTAATCTCGTCGTCCATCCGGCCGTCTATTCCACTACTGACTCAGTTTCAGCTACCAGTACGATTACCGGCGGTACTTCTGTGGTTACAAGTTATCCCATTGTGCTCATGCGTGAAGTCGACACACAGATTCTGCTGAAAAGCGGGGAGACGGCGGTGATAGGCGGTTTGCTGAAAGACGTCAAGAAGGAAAGCGTGTTTTCAGTGCCTATTCTCGGGGATCTCCCGATCGTAGGTTTTCTTTTCAGGCGCGAGACTACAGATATCGAAAAAGTCGACCTTTTGATATTTCTTACTGCACGCGTTGTCGAGGATGGAGAAGCCGGGCTAACCGATTACGG
>JABMRO010000222.1 GCA_013202635.1 Planctomycetota bacterium | reverse complement strand
GCCACCTGGAACATAGTTGTTCACCGCTGACTTTCGGCAGCATCAGGTCGAGCAGAATCAAATCAAAACTTCCCTCCTGCACAATCCGCTCGGCCTCGAGACCGTCCACGGCTTCGGTAACCTTAAAATCGTGGAACTCCAGAAAATCTCTCAGCGCCATTCGGATTTTCTCTTCGTCTTCCACTACCAGTATTGAGGCTTGTCGTTCCATAGTTACACCTGTTCCTGTCTATATTATAGGCGAAATCAAGGTCAAAGGTTTGTAAATATTTTGTAAAAAAGCTCACCTGTTATTTTACATCCATTTTACTCAACCGGCAACCGTCAATGTCGTATTATAAAGTTAGTTCGAGAAACAATTTTACCAACCTTTTTGAAAGGAGCTGAAAATGAAAAATGTGAGAGTGAAAGTAACCTTACCTTTATCAATGGCAACGGTTTTGATGGTATTAGTTGTTATGAGTATGATGTTTCCTGATACACTTGCACTTGCAAAAGAACAGGAAGCTTTACAGGTCGATAAGAAAGTTGATGGCGCAAGGATCAGCAAGTACCACTTTTCAGGGCCGTATGCATATAAGAATCTGGCAATCTTTCTTATTCACGCCGAGGATAGAAAAGATACTTCGAAATTCATGACACTTGAAGAGGCTTTGGAGCAAAAAAAGGTAACCATCCGCGAGACAGGGACAGTCAACACGCTTGTAATCGAGAATGTATCAGATGATGTACATGTCTATATCCAGTCCGGGGATATCGTACGCGGAGGTAAACAAGACCGAACTCTCGGTTACGATTATGTTATTCCTCCCAGATCTGGCAAAACTCCGCTAAGCTCCTTTTGTGTCGAAAGGGGGCGTTGGCGACAAATAGGCAATGAAAAGGCTGATGAGTTTTCTGTGTCCAATAAGGTTTTGCCTTCAAAAGGATTAAAGATTGCGACCAACTATGGCCGCTCACAAAGCAGCGTATGGAAGGAAGTTGACGCTATCCAAAACAAGTTAAGCAGTAATCTTGGCCAATCGGTCAGATCGAAAAAATCTGAATCCAGCCTGGAACTGACACTCGAAAACGTAGAAGTTAAGAAAGCTGTAAGAGAATACGTAAATGCGTTTTCTCGCCTGATTGAAAATAGGAAAGATACGGTAGGATTTGCATTTGCCATTAACGGCAAAGTTGATGGTGCTGACGTATATTCTTCGGCCAAGCTGTTCAAAAAACTCTGGCCCAAACTGCTACAAGCCAGTTCGGTAGAGGCCATTACCGAGATCCAGAAGACAAAAGAATACATTGTTCCCACAGTTGAGGCTGTTCATGCTTTCTTGCAGAATGATGAGAAGGCTAAGATTTCTAAAAAGCAGATCAATGAGCAACTTAAAGTGATTACTCGCCAAAGTAAGGACAAAATTGTGTTTGAAACGTATAAAGCCGGCCAGCAACAAGCTCTTCATAAAAACTACGTTCGTGTGGAACCAAATTTACTTAAGCAAAAAATTCAACCGATGCGAAACACGCAAACAAGGCTAAACATAACGCATTCAAATCGAGAGCAGCAGCAAGGCCAGCGAAGATAAACTGTTGAAGTAAGCCTAATTTTTCATACTGGAAGCAAGCCAATTAATTGTTGAGTGAATTAACATTTTTCTAAAAACCTTTTTGAAAGGAGCTGAAAATGAAAAGTCAAAAACAAATTCTTACATCGGCAATTGTGGTAGTTGTCCTTTTGTGCCCGGTTGCTTTTGCCGATTCGCCGACAACGACCGGCACAATCTCAAATGTTACGGTGTATCGGGGCCAGGCCCTGGTAACCCGTAGTATCAGCATTAATTTGCCGCCGGGTGCCTCCGAGCTAATCGTAAAAGAGCTTCCGGCTATGATTGTTCCCGAAAGTATCTACGCCCAGACCTCTGATAATATTAAGGTACTCAGCGTAAGGTATCGCCAGAAGGCAGTCAGGGAAGCTACGCGGGAAGAGGTTAAAAAGCTCGATGCCAAGATTGAAGATGTAAAATATAAACTCAAATGTGCCGACAGAGATTATAAGCATTTCGGGCACTACGGTAAAATGTTCGACGAGCTTAAAGACTTTACTATTACCGCGGCCAAAAGCGACCTTAACAGAGGGCTGCTGACTTTTGAGCCGATTGAAAAACTTGCCGGGCTTATCGAAGACAAATCGTTTGAGTACCATAAGCACACGACGGAACTTGAGGACAAGATTGCCGAGTTGCAGAAGGACAGGGAACTGCTTGAGCGTAAGCTTAGGGAACTGATGGCCGGGCGATCCCGCACTGAGCGCGAAGCGGTTCTGTTTCTCAGCGGAGCCGGCGGTAAAAAGGTCTCTCTCGAATTAAGCTACCTTGTCAACGGCGCTAACTGGCAGCAGCAGTATAATCTCCGGGCCAATCCTAAAAAATCAAACGTCCTGATTGAGTATAACGCGGTGGTCAACCAGACCAGCGGGGAAAACTGGAACGGTGTGGCTCTTAGTCTTTCCACCGCTGAACCGACTATGGTTGCAGCACCGCCTATCCTCGAACCTATGCTTGTTGGTCTTTCCCGTCCGGCTCCCGCTCAACAGGCCGGACAGGCCGATCAACTCTTTACCGACCAGGCCCTACGGTATCAAAGGGGCCGAAAAGACAATATTAAAAGAGGCATAGCAGCCAATGAGGAACTTAACAGACTGGCAGTGCAGAATCAGGTATTTTTCTTCAATGTCGGCCAGAAGCAAGCGCGGGAATTTCAGCAGAAAATGGCCGAGATTTCTCGCACCGAGGGAATTAGTGTAACGTATGATTTGCCCGGCAAACTCACGCTGCCGAGCCGAAGCGACCAGCAGCTTGTAACCATCGCTTCAATTACCGCAAAAGCCGATTTTACGCTGATAGCCATGCCTCTCCTGACCGACTATGTCTATCTGCAAGCAGAGCTGCTTAACGACAGCGATACTGTTCTTTTGCCCGGGCAGGCCAGTATGTTCCGCAACGGCGAATTCGTCGGCAAAAGCCAAATGCCGCAGGTTACTACCGGCGAAAAATTCACGGCAGGCCTCGGCATAGATTCACAGGTTCAGGTGGCCCACGAGCTTGAGAACAAAAAGACACGAATCCAGGGCGGAAATCGAATCGATACCTATCACTACCGTATCGCTCTGAGCAATTACAAAAACACAGCGGTCGAGCTGCGGCTGCTGGACCGCCTGCCCTATACGGATAATACTTCAATCAAAATTGAACTTGACAAAACCGAGCCTCAGTTGAGCAAAGACAGCGAATACCTGCGCAGAAGCCGGAAGAAAGGCATTTTACGCTGGGACCTGAAGCTGGCGCCGAATACCGTTGACAGCAGCGCAACTGTTGTAAAGTACAACTACACTATGGAGTATGACAGAAACATGCAAATCCAACCTCGCCGAACAGCCGGACGAAAATAACCCGGCTGCAATATATCAACGGCCAAACATACGCCCGAACCAACTACGGTTTTGCCCCCACTGGTTCGGGCGTATTACTTTCGGAATCAGGAAATT
>JABMRO010000221.1 GCA_013202635.1 Planctomycetota bacterium | reverse complement strand
CTTCGGTGATAATGGAATGATCTACGAAAAGAATATCTCCTCATTGAGAATGCTGAGCTTTCATGAAGGTATCGCCCACATAACAGACGCCGGTCTTGTTCATATATCAGATTTGCCTAAACTGGAAAGCTTATGTCTGCACGGCATGAAAAATATTACAGACAAAGGAATTTCTCATCTTACAAAATTACATTCGCTCAAAAAACTCGAAATCGGCAGCTCGCAAGTTACCGACAAGGGGCTGTCGTATCTGGCGCAGGTCAAGAAACTTGAGCGTCTCGACCTTCCTCAGCGGGACCAGCGCATCACCGATATCGGCCTGGCCCATCTTGGTAAATTGCCAAATCTCAAGTGCCTTCATGTTTCCAGGTCGCATTATGTTGACCCTAAGATGAACAAGGAGTACTACACAGACAAAGGTCTTGCTGAGCTGGCAAAGTGCCGCTTGCTCGAAGAACTCAACATCGGCAGTATCGGTATCACAGACGCCGGTATAGACCATATCGCTAAACTGACCAACCTGAAAAGACTTAGTCTGTTCGGCTGCGACAATATGACCGACAAGGGCGTGGCGAAGTTATGCACGCTAAAGTCCCTGACCAGCTTAAACATCTCACGCGCAGAGGTGACTTTTTCGGGCCTGGCCCAGCTCAACTCGCTTTCTAATTTGACGAGGTTGGGTGTGGATAATTTGCGGCGTGCCGGAGCGATATTGGACTTGTCGGGCCTAATCAATCTGGAAAAACTAAGTCTGGGGTTCGAACACTATTCGGAAGACGCGTTCATCGACACAGACCTGATGGGCTTGACTAATCTAAAGAAGCTCAAATGGCTGCAGATTGGCCCGCGTAACTACACCGACAAAGGTATGGCGTATCTGGCGCAGCTACCTAATATGGAACGTCTCGGTATCGGCGGGGACGGCTTGACCGACGAGGGACTCAAATACCTGACCAATATGAAAAACTTGGACCATTTGTCTATCTTCACCAGATTTGATGCGAGCAAGCGAGATTTTGGCAGCGGAGGCAACATTACTGATAAAGGACTGCGCGAATTTGGAAAAATTAAATCTTTGAGGTTTCTAAACATTTATACTGATAGTAAGTTGAGCCCAGCAGCTTTACAGCGTTTGCGGAGGGAATTACCTAATCTGTTTTATCTGAGGATCAACGGCAGAAATGCGCTCGGGCGCAGTAACCCCATGGGGATGGGGATGGGGATGGGGCAACAAGCTCCTGCGGTCAGGCAATCCACACGCCTCGCACCTGTTAAACAAACCAGAGACAGGTCAAGCAGACAACGCTGAAGTTACAGGACGACACAGTCGGCTGTACATCATAACGTCTGAGAAGGCTTAAACTTCTATTGCATCAGATAATTTTTTACGGCGTTTGTTGAGCCATTCGATCTCACGGCCTCTATGCAAAATCAGCATAGGGGCCTTTTTTTATGCGTTTTTTCAGGCCGTAAACAGGGATATTGAATATTTTTTTCAAATCTACGAATTTTTTCGTTGACTTCTACGAAAGTATTCGTACATTATGTCGATAGAGGATAATAAGATAATTAAAGGAGCACTAATATGGCAAGACACAAAAATTCACGACCGACAGATAGAGAGGTGACCATCCTCAGAATATTATGGGATGACGGGCCGAGCACGGTTCGCCAGGTCAACGAGGCAATGAACAAGGATGAATATACCGGCTACACTACCACTCTCAAGCTGATGCAGATAATGACAGAAAAAGGACTTCTGCGCAGAAACGAGTCTCAGTTCAAGCACGTCTATAAGCCGGCAATTACAGAGGAAAAAACTCAAAAGCAGTTAGTCGGCGACCTGCTCGATAGAGCCTTCTCAGGCTCGGCGGAAAAACTCGTCATGCGGGCACTTTCAGCCAAAAAGGTCTCGGCTAATGAGCTTGCAAGAATAAGAAAAATGCTCGATGAATTCCGGAGGGAATAATCATGCTTATTTTACAAGACATCCTTTCACAGGAAATTGTACAAAGGCTTGGCTGGACCCTGCTTCATTTTATCTGGCAGGCCGCGGCAGTCGCGTTAATCATGGCAATCCTTCTCAGAGTATTGCGAAAATCCACCGCTAACGTGCGTTATATCTTTGCCTGCCTGGCTCTGGCGCTGATAGTTCTGCTGCCCGTTATAACCATTAATTTGGTACCTGTCTCAGCACCACTGACGGCAGCGCACTTCGACCCGGCGCCCGTAACGACCGTGCTGCCGACCGTAGAAATGCCCGCACCAGAAACCCTCGTAATAGCAAAGCCGCCCCAGCCCGAAGGGATTACTGTGTTTCCTGCTATCCCCTTCAAACAGCGTGCGGTTGATACGCTCGAACCAACTTTGCCTTACATAGTCTCAGGATGGCTCATCGGTGTATTCGGCCTTTCAATCTGGCATCTGGGCGGCTGGACTCAATTGCAGCGTCTCAAACGAAGAATGGTCAAACAGGTAGATTCCACACTGCTCAATAAACTAAAAGTATTGACCCAAAAACTAAAGGTCAAACAAACAGTACAGCTTATGGAATCCGCCCTGATCCAGATACCCACCGTCGTCGGCTGGCTAAGGCCCGTCATTCTACTGCCCGCCAGCGCCCTTACCGGCCTGAGTTCCGAACAATTAGAAGCCATCATAGCCCACGAGCTGGCCCACATTAAAAGACTCGATTATCTTATCAACATTCTGCAAACCGTCGTGGAGATACTCGGCTTTTACCACCCGGCTGTGTGGTGGGTCTCACATAAGATTCGCGCCGAAAGAGAAAACTGCTGCGACGATATAGCCGTAAGCATATCCGGCGACCGCGTCTCTTACGCCGGAGCTTTGGCCTCAATGGAAGAAATCCGCGCCGCTGGCGGTAAATTAGCAGTAGCTGCAACCGGAGGCAATCTGTTCAGGCGTATATGCCGTCTCCTCGGCAAGGATTCAACCGACAACACCGGCCTAAGCTGGGTACCTGCGGCAACCGCAATTCTGCTCATAATAGCATTAGCCATACCAACAACCATCGCTCTGACCAATAAATCCGACTCCCGGGAACCTCAGCAAAAAACAGACGGTCCTGTAGATGTCGAACAACTCAATGGTCAAACAGTGGATGATATTAGTGCCACCAAGGCATTTATGGACGTTCATGCTATCCTCGACGCGTGGGAGGCTCACTACGGCACTATTCAAACAATGAAGGTCAGATTCTCAGAAATAGTCGTTGGCGACACAGATCCGGAAATTGATGACGGTCTTGTGCGTAATATACACGTGGAAAGAATCCAGGATGGCACACGTTATTACCAACGCCATACAAAGTCTGAAGAGGGCTTTACAGACAAAAACAGTATTATTGATGAATCCTTCGACGGTACTGTCAGTAAGCAGTACATAACCAAGGCTAAGCGCGGCAGAATTGTTTCCGGCGCTCAATGGGGCTCGATAAACCATGTTGAAGCGTTTATGATGATGTCGCGGGTTGAAATTGATACTTTCAAAGAGAAGTATCCCAGGGGGATTCCCTGGTTTAGCGCGCTTATAAAAAGCGAGATCGAAGGCGGATGGGCCAAAGTACGTCCCGAACTGGAGTATGTGGCCGGCGAGCCGTGTCATGTCATAGAAAATCGTACCCGTGAAGGCGGCAACCTCGACAGATTCTGGATTGCTCATAACAAGGGCATGTTGATTATGAAGCATGAAGTCACTCAGAACAACATGGCTTTCAGAAGGAGCGAGATCCTAAAAATTGCCCGGACTGTGACCGACAAAGGGGAGTTCTGGTATCCGAGTGAGGCATATCGTCAATTGTACCTCCCAAATGAAGCTATAAAGAACGTTTTAAGGGTTTACGAGTTTGTGCCCCATTTGAAAATTCCTCCGGATACCTTTGACATTCATTTTCCTGATGGAACCCGAATCATTGATGAAGCGGCAGAGACTTATTATGTAAAAGGTCGCTCCCTGGAAATGAGACTGCCTATAGAAAGCGATACAAAATCTTTAGGAACAAAAGAATCAAGGCCGACGGAAGCTGAACCGCAGGATGAAGAATCTCCTGTCGAGAATATTCCGCCTGTTCCTTTAATAGCGACAAGTCCCGCTCCTTCTGATAAGGATAAAGCACACGTCAAGGTTAATTTCCTCGTCGTCGAAGTTCCTCTCGATTCGAAAATAGACACCGAAACACTCAAAGAGGCCGAGAACATACTGGGCGGCAAAGTAAGTCTCCATAACACAAAGGTCAATGCCATATTAAGACAAGCCGCCCAAGCCACGGCCGCAGCTAAGAATGAATCCGACAGGAATAAGCGAGTAACAGAGAAGCAGTTCAACGCCCTTGTCAAAAAGCTGGACTCAAAAGGCTATATGAAAATCCTGATGAATCCAATGATTGAGACCCTCAACGGCAAAACAGCAACAGTTAGATCAGCTCAACATGTACCACTTCGGCAAAAAACCAAGGCATCGGCTGAAATAGAATATGTGGATGTAGTTGACTTGATTGAAATTACACCTCACGATGCAGATGGTCACATAATTCTGGATATCGAAGCAGAACTCGGTTCACGAAACATACCTGTATTTGAAGAACCGACAATACCCGTCTCCATAAGAAGCCTTTCTACCCAGGTGCGCGCCAATCCGGGCGAAACCCTGATAATCGGCGGTTTAACAGAAAATCCCCACGCACTCGGAGATAATATAAATAACACCATACACCAGGCAAATGAGGTACTGTTTATAATAACTCCGACCACAATGACACCACCCAACAATTCACCGCCACCAGCTCATTTTCTGATCGAGATTGAAAAAGTAAAATTGGCTGACAAGTTAAAAAGGTTTGGCATCGCCGTGGCTATGTACGCCGATGACCACGATGATAATCTGCCCGAGAGCATTCAGGAATTAAAACCTTATTTACTTGACGAACGGGATTTTGACTGGTTTCGTGACAATGTCGAATATTTTGACAAGGGAAAAACTGCACAGCGTAACGCCGCATACATACCCATAGCTTACGATAAAACACTGCTTGAAAAAGCTGATGGAACAAATGTTCTGTTTCTCGATTTCTCCGTGCGTTTTCGCCAGAGAAGTGATTTTGAACAGCTCAATATGAAAAGAGCCGAAATCATGATCGAAACGTGGTTCCTCGCAGTGAATAAGGATTTCATCGAAAATATCAACCATAACGCAGATTCTCCCGACGAAGCCAAGGAATTGTTTAAGCTTAAGTCTGAACTGCTCGTAGCGAAAACTTCGTGCCCCACACTTAATGACAAAAATATCAGCTTACTACTCAAAGCTGTCCGGGCGCACAAAGATTCTAAGATTCTCGCCGCTCCACAAGTAATTTGTTGGGAAGATAAAAGAGCCGACATCGCAGTTATGAGTAGAGAATACTATCACATCAAAGGCTATACAGAGCCGAACAATCCTCCCGAAAAGTTCCAGGAATGGCTCGACAAAGTAGAAGAAGGCATCAAATTATCACTCAAGCCGAAACTGGTTCCAAATAATAATATCGAGATGGACTTCAAAATAGAAATCTCCCAGTTCCTCGAAGTCGAAGAACGTGAATTGAAGGGATCCGGTCCGAAGGTACAACGTCGCACTGAAACCCTTCGTTATAGAGTACAAAATGGCGAGGCATTCCTTTTTGGGGGTCACAAAATAACATACCCGCAAGACGGCCAAACCGAACAAAAAGACCTGCTCATCCTGATCAAAGCTCATACAATCGACTCTTCCGAACAGGACAAGTCGGCTAAGACAGAGAACCTGATAGTAAACAAGCCGGCAATAATACAAACCAGAACAGAAAGACCAAACGTCAATGACCAGGAAAAAAATAAACCTCCAACCGAACGCGGGCGCAGACCAGCACCTCCCCCTGATGACTCTCTCATGCAGGTTATTAATAAAAGCCAGCGAGTTCAAATCTTCAAGCTAAAACACCATGATATATCCCAGATGGCCCGGATTCTTAGCCCCTTGATTACTAAGACCGGTCATGTCGGCACAGATGAAAGAACAAACAGTCTTATTGTAAGTGATACGGCTGAAAATCTGACACGCATCGAAAAGATTATTGCAGCGTTTGATGTCTTACAAGCTGACCAAACCGTTCAAAAATTCTTTAAGCTTAAATATTACAGCCCTTCGCAGATGGGCCAAATTCTCATGCCTTTGCTTACTGAGACAGGCTACATAAGCGCCGATGAAAACACGGGTAATCTGTTAGTAATTGATACCGTCGATAATCTGAAACGCATCGAATTGATTATCAAAGAGTATGATGTGCCCAAAGTCAAAGTAGATGAAACCGTTACAGAGATTTTTGAAATCCGTAACGGCGACCCGGTCGAAATTGTCAAATCGTTGAGGACACTCATAAACGAACAGGCCGGTAACGGCTCCATTATTGAGCAAGGCAAAGAGCCAATTGTGCTTATCCCGCAGCCTACTTACAACTGGATTATTGCAAAGGCCTCCGCCGAAGATATCAAGCAAATCGGCCAGTGGATAAAAAAACTCGACACAAACAAATCCACAATGGGATTAGACCCGATTGATGAAGCTGTCCATGAGCAACTGGAGATGATTGTTGACCTTTCGGACCTGATCCCGGGAACGTCCTTTGGTGAAGTTGTAGAGAAATTGGAGAATTCAGTAGAGCCGCCTTTACAAATACAACCCATATGGAAGGATTTACTTGAAAATGCCGAGGTCGAGCAAGCCACACCGGCTGGGATGGACTCGCTGCCGCATATTAAGCTTCGTAAGGCATTGGAGATTCTGTTAACCAGTGTTACTTCGAGCCAGCTTGGCGAATTAGCAAAGCCCACCTATATTGTGGACGAAGGAGTAATTCTGATAGGAACTGTCGGTATGCTTTCTCCAAAGAGGGCCCATCGTGTGTATGATATCTCCGACCAGCTCGAGACTAACGCTGCAAAGACCTCCCCTGAAAACATAAAACAAATCGCCCAGTCGATAGATAAGCACGCCACAAGAAATAACATAGGGATAGACCCGATTGACAAAGCTGTTTATGACCAACTGGAGACGATTGTTGACCTTTCGGACCTGGGCCCGGGAACGTCCTTCGGTGAAGTTATTGAGAAATTGGAGAATTCGGTATCGCCACCTTTACAAATACAACCCATCTGGAAGGATTTACTCGATAATGCCGAGTTCGAGCAAGCAACACCGGCAAGTATGGATCCGCTACCGGGTATTAAGCTTAGCAAAGCGTTAGAGATTCTCATAGCCAGTGTTACTTCGAGCCAGCTTGGCGAATTTGGAGAAATTACCTATATTGTGGACGATGGAGTAATTCTCATAGGATCAGAAGATTTGCTTCCACCAAAGATGGTGCATCGTGTTTATGATATCTCTGACCTCATCGAGGATGCCGCTGACGCTGATGATCTCATTCGCCGCATAACAGAAACAATCGAACCGGATAGCTGGTATAAACTCAGTGCCAAAGGAGAAGGAACCATACTTGCTTATCCCGTTCAAGAGCCAAAAAATTTTGCTGTCATGCAGACCTATAAGATTCACCAGCAAATCACACGCTTTTTGGAGGATACGCGCTCCTCCCGCAGAGAGCGAGAAAAGACAACACCCGCAATCAAACCACAGGAAATGCAAATATTACGTCAGCAATACATTAATAATGATATAAGAGTAAAATCTCTGTCTGAAAAGATAGCCAAAGTTGAGAATGAGCTTATCGAGGCTCGTCAACAACTTACACCGTCACATCCGGAAGTCCGAAATAAAGCCTCGCTGCTGAGAGCCTTGAAAAAATCACTCCAGGATCGCAAAAATGAAGTTGGCAAGTCATTTGACGATACGATGACGGAGGAAATATATAAAACAAACCAGGAGAAATTCGCTGAAGTTCTCGATGAGCTGCAAAAAGAGTATGAGCAGCAGCTTTCGCAATTACAGCCCGAAATTACCGCACGCATGGAATCCGCTAAAAAACTTTCCAACCTCGGTAAAGCGCTGCTTATCTACGCCAACGACCACAACGACAAATATCCGGATTCGCTGTTTACATTTATGGTGTATCTGAAAGGGGGAGACTTTAGCTGGATCAGGCAAAACGCCGAGTATCTGGCGTCTGGAAAAACACCAGCAGACCGTCCCGATATCCCCTTAGCTTATGACAAGACGCTGCTGGCAAAAGGAATTGGAACTAATGTTCTATATAACGACTGCCACGTCAGCTTTGAGAAGGCTGAAGAGCTGAAAAAGCTCGGTATCAGCGAATCTGAAATCATGATTGAAACAATATTCTTGTCGGTAAGCGAGAACTATCTAAAAGCCGTCGGCCTCGACGCAAATCCAGAGGACTTCTCAGATGCCTGGAGGGGACATCTCGCCGCAAAGTATCCCGCAGGGCCGAATGGTCAACCATATGGCCTTTTCATTGACGACCTCCACGTCAGCTTCCTTCTCAAAAACATCCAGGCTGATCATGATTCAAAAGCTATCGTTACTCCACGAGTACTAACTCGGGCAGGTACAACGGCGGAAATAGCGATCATGACCGAAGAATACTATTTCAAAGACTACAACGAACCGAATAATCCTTCCGACGAGCCGGAACCAAAACTCGATAAGGTAGAAATAGGCACCCGCATTTGGCTCACCCCGAAGCTGACTGATGACAACCGAAACGTTAACCTGGACTTCAAACTGGAAATTACTCAGCTCGAAGGAATCATAGAAAGTAAATACAAGGGGAAATATCCTTACGAGAAACCCATTGTTGATGTAGTCAGCGCAAAAATGCCCTGTACAATTCCCGATGGCAAAACAATGCTCATCGGCGGCCTGAAAATAATCGAGCATGTAACAAAAAAACCAAGAACGCCGGGATTGAAGGACCTGCCTCTCATTGGAGCAGCTTTTAGAAGCAAGGACAAAATCAAGGACCAAAAGATGCTATTGATACTGGTCAAACCAATTACTAATCCACAGCAAAAAGCCACCAAAATCCTTCCCGGCCAGGAGGATTCCGAAGAGCATATAAAACGCCTCGCAGAGCAGCTCGATAAAAAGATAAATCCCCCCGGCATACCCAGGCAATAAAATTAGTTATATGCAATAAGTTCTTTGACGACAAGGATGACCGAGTTTTTCGCTGGGAAAGGTATAAAACTCGTCAAAATCGGGTCTTGCTTTCACGTACCCACGCACTTCTCATGGGTGCACGCTTCACCGAGCAAAAGCAAGGCCTTTTTTCCTGCGCTTTTTCAATCAAATACACCGGCACTTACTCGAATTAAGCAAAGGATAAGCGTGCTTAAAAGCATTACTCTGCGTGTTAAAATAGGCAATATGACTGCGTTTTTTCGGTCAAAAACGCTAATACTCAAAAACAAAAATCAAAATTTGAAATTTACTCCTCAATCCCAATAATAAATATTGGAACGAAGTGTAAATCCGGCCTGGCCGAAGGTCCGGCTTTAGACGGAACGGAATCAATCGAAAAGCTTGCCCTATTAAAGTGTATTTTCGTCGAACCAGGCTAAGATTTTCTGATCGCGCAGCGGTTCAGTGCATTATCGACCTATTACACTGACCACACCGGTGGAGGGGACTTCCTCGCTCTTCTTTTGCAGGCCAATGAGTTGTGAAACAAGCGACAGAACATGCATCGAGCGATCTGTGCCGTATCCGTCGGGATCTCCGGGGATAACATACTTGGTCCCCTCGTAATCGACAGACACGCAAGGGGCTATATCATTGTCCGTTGCCTCGCGCGCGTAAAATAGCCGAGCAAGAGACGCACCAGATCGGTCATGACTGACGTCGATCTTAGGTATGTTTGGGTCGTTTAGGTCCTCCGTACTATTCTCAGCTCGCAGTATCTCACCAAGGTAGTACAGTATTGCCTCCGGAGAGCGGAGATATACTGTGCGCCGTGATTTGT
>JABMRO010000220.1 GCA_013202635.1 Planctomycetota bacterium | reverse complement strand
GCGCGCCTGGCGTATTGAAGAGCTTCCGGGAGCCTTTCATTATTTTCAGCAAGAAAATACGCTAAATCGTTTAGAATAATGGTATTATTCGGCATTTTAGTTAGCAGACTTTTGTAAACAACAGTCACCCCGGCGTGGATCTCTGGCAAAAAATCCGGATCGGTACGATAAAGGCGATGTTTTATTCGGTGGGAAGAAGATTACTTCCTTAAGCCCGTACAAGATTGCACGGGGTGGGATTGGGCGGACGTTCCAGAATATCAGGCTGTTTCCACAAATGGCTGTCTCGGAAAATGTTATGCTTGCTTTGAAATATGATAAAGGCGAGAGCTTGTGGGCAGCAGTTGTGCAAAGTAAAGCGATGAAAAGAGAGGATAAGGAAAATGCAGAGCATGCTGCTGAGTACCTGAGGCTTGTCGGGTTGATGGGGAAGAAAGATGAATTGGCTGATAATTTGTCTCACGGCCAACGTAAGCTGCTTGAAATTGCCAGAGCCTCCAGGTCAGCACGTCTGGGCAAAAAGAGCTAAAGGCGTTGCGTGTCTTCCTGGCGAGGCGAGCAGAGGAAAGTGTCTTCCTTATCATCACTCCCTTTGGAATAACCCTCGGCCATCTAGGGCTACTACTCCAGGTCTCTCCAACAAACCACCTCCCGGCAGTCGCGGGTCAGGTTGGGGTGGAGATGGGTGTAGCTGTATGGAAGATTGCGTGTGCTGCAGCAAAAAGTTAACTACCTTGCTTTCTCAGGCAGAACTGGTATCGTAAGGGCAAGAAAATTGAAGAAACACGACGCGAAATTAGTGTTAGATGAGGAAGCCCGATTGCTTGAAGAATACAAGTGTAAAGGAGAGACCAATGAAATGTTCATGGCTAATCACCGGACTACTGACCCTCACAATATCGTTACTGCCTGCGGATGGGGCAGAAGCCGACCAGAATGAAATCCCTGATTTTGTCATCGAGAAGTTTATGCCAGGCGGAACAGCCGAAAACCTCCAGCCGAAACATCTCAGGCTTATGCAAGAAGCGTTCGATAGCAAGCCTCGCCACCACCAAATGCAAAATGCTGTAACTGTCACCGCCGTGGACAAGCTCGCGCTTAACCGAGCGGCTGTTACACGCCTCGACGATTCCTTCTCCTGCAAGCTCGATGACTGGT
This sequence comes from Planctomycetota bacterium, assembly GCA_013202635.1. Lineage (GTDB taxonomy): Bacteria > Planctomycetota > Phycisphaerae > Sedimentisphaerales > Anaerobacaceae > NIOZ-UU13. Next base: position 8,965 of record JABMRO010000220.1, on the reverse strand, counting down.
CGGTAACCAATCAAAAGAAGACAGGTCGCTGCTGGATATTTGCCGGAACGAACCTCCTGCGTGTTGGCGCAATGAAAAAGATGAACCTGAAAGAATTTGAATTCAGCCAGAGCTACATCTTCTTCTGGGACAAGATCGAGCGTGCCAATTACTTCTTAGAGTCAGTCATCGATACGGCTGGCCGACCCGACGGTGACCGAACGGTTGACTTCCTGCTGGCCAATGTGCTCGGCGATGGCGGACAGTGGAATATGTTTGTTAGCCTCGTCAGGAAGCATGGTTTGGTGCCCAAAACGGCTATGCCGGAAAGCGAAAGTTCTTCAAATAGCTCTATGATGAACAAAGTCCTCAAGGCGAAACTCCGCGAGGGTGCCAAACGTCTACGCGACATGCATGCGAAAGATGCCAGTGCTGCAGAATTACAGAGCGCCAAACATGAAATCCTCACGGTTATCTACCGAATTCTGAGCATCCACATGGGCACGCCCCCCAGCCGTTTTGATTGGCAGTGGCGCGACAAGGATAACAAGTTCCACCGCGACGGTGAACTGACTCCGCAGGAGTTTGCCAAAAAATATGTCACGCTGGATCTGGACGAGTACGTTTGCCTGGTACATGATCCGCGGCCAAGCAGTCCTGTTGGTCGTATATTCACCGTGGCTTATCTGGGCAACGTGGTTGGCGGCGAGCCGGTTAAGTACTTGAACGTCGACATTGATATGATGAAAGAGATTGCTATGCGCACACTTCTTGATGGCCAACCGGTGTGGTTCGGCTGCGACTGCAGCCACCATATGGCCCGTGATCTCGGACTCTGGGACTCCCGCCTGTTTGATTACGAGAGCGTCTACGACACGGAATTTGCCTTGAACAAGGCCGACCGGCTCATTTACCATCAAAGCAGAATGAACCATGCCATGCTATTTACAGGCGTGGACGTCGTCGATGGTCAGCCGCGTCGCTGGCGCGTAGAGAATAGTTGGAGCGATGAGAATGGTAAGAACGGTTTCTTTATCATGGACGACTCGTGGTTCGACGAGTTCATGTTCGAGATAGCGGCCCACAAGAGTTATTTGCCTGAAGATTTGCAGAAAGCGCTCGCATTTAAGCCAATAGTGCTGCCGCCCTGGGACCCAATGGGCTCGCTGGCACATTGCGAATTACCGCTGCGATACGAATGACGGCGTGTGGGTGTTGACCGGTATCCCGTAGGGTACATTTATTCATACAGGGCTCCAATGACAACACCTAACCACTTGCCAAATCAGTTACTTTTCAACAACTATTTTAAATCCCTATCTGCACAAATTTAAAATGTTTTATTAAGCGGATTCAACTCCCAAGTGCAATAGCTGAGCTCTCCAGACTATTCTGTGTTGCTTGAAGAATCACAACAATCAAAGCCCTGAAAATTCAATCATTTATACTAGGTTGTCCAAGTGGAGAGTGGTGAATTCTGTGAGATTCTGTTGACTGGCTTAGGTACTACTACAATTCAGGATGGTCTTATTACCGAATTACAGAGCTTCTTTAATTCTTTGATTCTTGCTTGGCTTCTTCGTCAGTTAGCTCATCAGCTATAGCAAGATAGTAGTTGTCGGGAATATCTCCCATATCCTTTACCCGGTGAAAGATTTCATTAAAGCAACCAGTTTTCGTCATTAGTAGGGTCTATTTGATCGGGCAAATTATTGCCGTTGTAGCGATTATTTCTTCTGATATGGGCTCTGGTATATATTTATGCACTTGTCAGAAATTTGCGATTCTTGTCAGCCGACAACTCCGACATTCATTAAGGGATTCTTCACAGTAAGACAAAGGCCAGGAGTCCTCAGAGTAACGGTATTTGTGAGCGATTTTGGATACGCTTATTTCTCTGTTTTTGACCTCTAGATCTCCGAGACTGACCAGGCACCTCCTTTCTTTTTTACGGCCTGCATGGCCATCTCAAGCGCATCCGGGCCATCATCGTTTTTGGCCAGAGGGAACTGAGTAAGCTGGTCTAACAACTGCCTGTGCTTGCGGCAGAAACGTATATTGCCCTGTTTTATATAAGGCTCGAGACCTGCGATTCTGGACTGCTTGTTCGACCTGCTGGTGATTTTATGAATGGGCAGTCTCCTTCCACGTGCGACAATACGTCTTTCAAGGTTGTCGGCCATATGCTCCTGGAAGTTGTTGATTTCGATTGCGAATTTCTTGAAATCATACATCCCCGCGTATCCCGTTATCTTGTCGATTGCCTCGCTGGGGCTGCAATGCAAAAGGTCGGCCGCAATGACATAATTGATTTCACTATCGTTGTCCCGGAGCAGTATGACTATCGCAGTGTAATCACCTCTTGTGCTTTTACCCAGGCTGGGGTCACAAGCGCCGTAGAAGCGGCCCCTGCCATTCATCGACTGAATTAAGTGCTGAACATCTCTATAATCATCGTCCCAGAACGTAAAGTCTTCTTCTTTGATGATGCACTGCTGGGGATCTATTGGCTCATTTTGCTTTTCGCTCTGAAAGCTGCGGCGTCCTTCGCTTTCCCGGATTACCATAAGGTCGTAATAACTCTCCCACTCAGGCCACAGCACTTCAGTGCCCTTAAGCATGTTTTCACGATTGACTTCAAAGTATAGCTTAGCTGCCTCGGGACCGGTGTTTCCTTCATGTTCTTCTTTGCGGCAAAATATTGATGACCATCGTTCCCAGAGTTGTGGATCGTCGCTGAACTTCTCGACTGCTTTGTATTTTTTGCCGTTCCAGCCGGAATTTCTATTCGGGTCAACCAGATTGGCCAATAGTGAATCCTGATGAAGGATTGTCCCGATTACTACGACATTTGTGTGTGGATGTCCGGTATTTAGCAGGGTTTTGTTGAACCACGATCGCAGTTTATCTCGCTGCTCTTCCGACTGGGCCTGCTCTTCATTCTCAAGGTCATCTGCTATGATAAGACCGGGCCTGTCCTTATCATTTTTGACGCCGCGAGGGTTCTGGCCAGCGCCATAGACACGGATCATAGCTCCGTTTGGAAGTTGGATTTTTCTGTCGCGCCAGGGCTTGGGCATTTTGCCCCTGCAGATTTCGGGGAAATCCGAGACGATGAGAGGATTGCTTTTCAATTGATGCTTGATATCCTTTAGCAAGGTTACAGCCTGCTCCTGTGTATTGGATGCTATTAAAATTAACCTTTCCTTAAGATAAAGCACACACCAAAGCACGTAAACCAAACTTACGATAGTGCTTTTTGCATGACCACGAGGCGCTGCTATGGCCAAACGTCCCTTTCGTTGTTCGGTCATCTGCAAGAGCGAGGTGAAAATCTCTTTGTGCATTCCCGAATAGGGTGCGTGGCAGTTGCTCTTCATATAGATTTCAGCAAAAATATGAGGTGAATAAGAGCCCAGACTGCGGCGATGGCGACTAATTTCGGTAGACAGAAAATTGATTGTATCATTTAATTGTGTCATGGTTTTCTCCTTTGTTATCTTGTTTATGTGAATCATCTTCGAATTCGGTTACGGTTTCATTTGCTTCGATGGGAGAATCGGCCTGCTTAATTACATCGGCAGGCAGACTCTCTTGTATCTTTTTTACTCGCTTGGCCTCGAGCTGGATTTCTTCCAAGCTAAGTGAGGAGGCAGCGCGGTGCGTCAGATCTGCTTCGATTTTTTGGGCAGCAGTTGGAAGATACCCAAGGCTTTGCAGTCTTTCAATGGTTTTTTCAACTATTTGAAAACAGCGGTGCTCAGCATCAACTTTAACTGAAGCGGGAGTGTCTTTGCCTCTCGCAGACTTGCGTATCCTCTCGGTACACAAGTTCGCTTCAGTAACCAGTCTTCCTACCATCTTCCCAACAAGTGCGGGGTCCTTTGTGAGGGTGTTTTCCCCCCACAATGCCTGTTTATCCAGCTGTATTATTCGATTCGAAGCCTTCAACAGATGCCCAATTTCAGCCGTTGATTGGCCTTCATCCATTAGAAAGGAGACCAGCGTGCGGCGAACGACAGGACGAAGAGATCTGGGGTCAATCGAACCATTTCTGATATCCTGCAAGAGAGTCAGAGTCTGCACTTCAGAGGCCTGATCCTTACTACTGCCATTCTTTTCACCAGATTGTGAAGATTGTTTTTCGTTACTCATAGTTGCACCTCTGTTGGCAAAAATCGCTGAAGAATCTCCGACGAGACGGCCTTGTGGCCGGCAAGAGCAATATAGCGGCGAACTATGCAATCACAGTACCGGGGCTCTATCTCTATCCCAAAACACCTTCTACCGAGCATTGCTGCCGCTATTAGAGTTGTGCCACTACCTAAAAATGGATCAAAGACGATATCACCCTTTTTTGAAGAATTTCTTATGGCCCTCTCAGCAAGCTCAAGAGCTTTCTGTGTCGGGTGGCGGTAGAGGTCCGTTCGATCACGTCGAATATTCCAAAGGGTGCTTTCGTTTTTAGGACCGTACCAATTGTGCTTTGCACCACCTTTCCAACCGTAGAGGCAAAATTCTGTCTGGTTATTATAATCAGCAAAGTTCGGACTAAACGTTTCCTTGGCCCACGTAATTACTGTTGCTACTTTAAAATTATTCTCAGTAAGTAAATCATACATTAATCCGAAGTTTTTATGACTGTTCCAGATATAAAACGCGGCACCTTTATTTAATACTTCAACTAATGCATCACGTACTTTCCTGAACCAATTGGCGTATCTTTTAGGAGTTAAGTCGTCATTTTTTATTTTCATCGACCTTGCTTCATTGGTATTTATCTTTTTCTTTTGGTGTTTAGAGGTAGGACGATTCCGTCTATCATAATTCACTGAATAAGGCGGGTCAACATTGCAGAGCTGGGCTCTAAATTGTCCCATAAGTTTATTCACATCTTGAGGCTTGGTTACATCCCCGCATAGTAACCGGTGTTCTCCATGCATGCCGAGCTCTATAATTTCCCCAGATTTTGTTATGGCAGGGCCTTTTCTATTTAATTCTTCGTCAATGTTGAAATTCTTCTCAGAGTCAGAATCTTTCAATGTATCAGCCAGCATGTTTTCGATATCAGGAAGCTCAAAACCGGTTAATTCAACATCAAAGTCAGGAATTTCCAAAAGCTCATCAAGTAGCATATTTAATTTGTCCTGGTCCCAGTCTCCACTGATTTTGTTAAGTGCGATATTAAGAGCCTTTTCCTTCTCTAAAGATAGATCTACGACACTGACCTGAGCTTCTTTGGCCACCTGCGCCAAGATTATCTTGAAGCGCTGGTGGCCTCCGACGAGATTGCCTGTGCGTTTGTTCCAGACCAACGGCTCGACACAGCCGAATTCACTCATACTTTTGACCAGCTGCCGGTATTCTTTGTCATCAGGTCTGAGGTTGCGCCTTGGGTTGTAAGAAGCTGGGTTGATTTTGTCGATTGCGATTTTTTTAATTTTCATTTGTTACACCTTTCAAAAAAAAGAGTTTCGATTTTCTGCGCGTACATTTCGCGGAGATTTTTTATTTCTATTACTTTATGATGCTAATACTTTGTGAAATGCCAACCTGAAAGAACATCCCGCCCGATCAGATCGGTTGCCGGCATCCCGCCGGCGATTTGTCATTCAATAATCAGTCGCCTTTTAGCATCCCGCTAAAAAACTAGGCATCCCGCTTCTTTGATTATTGAACTATTAACGATATAGTATCATTGTCTTCTGTTACAGGAACAGGCTTTGCCCAGCCAAAATGTGCAATAAGTGGCCATTTTCCGTGCCTCGTTTGGTTTTAGTTTTGGGTTTGTTTAGATTTTGTTTTTGTTTGTTTTGATTTTATTACAGCCCTACCTACCTATATACTGTTGCGTTTTTCATTATTGGCAAGTAGAACGTCAAAAAAAATAGGGAAATAACTGCAAAATGTTGTAACTGTTGTATTTATAAACACTTAGTGTCAAATAATTATTTAGCTGCTCTTGCCATGCTTACCAATTCTTGCCATATTTAGACGTTCTGAAGGTATATTTTGCTGTTCTTGCCCTATTTAGCCGCAGCTCTTGTTATATTTAGCCGCTCTAATGCCAGCATCCACTGTCTGTACGGGATTTTAGACATTTCCCAAGCTCTTTTCATTCGTTTTAGTGCTCTTTTATAAATCAGTCGTGCTCCTTCCTTGGTCACGCCGAGATGTTTGCCGATTTCTTCATAGGTATAATTCCGGGCCTGATACAGCTCGAGTGCAATTTTATCTTTGTCATCTGGCCAAATCCCCAAAATCCACCGAAGTTTTTTATTATTGAACACCCGCTCTTCTGCATCAAATAATTTTTCTATGCTATTGTCAGGATCTTCTATTGGTAATGCCCTAGACTCCTCATTTCGTTGGTCTATTCGTGTAGATTGGTCAATCTTAAAAGTAAGATGATATAATCGGCGAATTGTCTTTTTAGATGGAGGTTTTGGCGCTTCGTCATCCTCCTCTCCATTCTTTTTCTTTTTACCTCTCGCCTTTCCGATTTTGTCTCTTTCTGCTATTTCCTTTAAGTATATTTCCCAAACCTTATCAACTGTCTCCTCTTCCGTCGGGTATTTGCCTTTTTCAATATAAAATGCACGACGTACTTTTCTTATTATTTTGCAAATTTTGCCACTTGTTGAATTGAAACTAAAGATGTCATGGTTAAGGGATATCTCTCCAAAAATTGCTCCTTGTATAAACTTAAAACTATACGAAGTAAACTTACCATCTTCAAGTTTGTATATACTCAAAGCCTTACATATTGCAGTCTTGGCCTCCTGAATCATATCCTCTAATGAGCACATGTGTCTATGTTTCATAGCTAACTTAACGGCAGTGAGACTCGCCTTCGCTATTTCTGCAAATAATGTTTCCTTTTGTTTCGCGTTGCATTTGGAAAAGTAACTCATTTGTTGTACATAGCTGTCAAAATTAAACTCTTTCAAACAATCATTAAATATTTTCTTCCATTCGCCTGGCCATTTGTCCCCCATAAAATTGTCTAAATCTAAATCCTCAACAGTGACATCCTCAGTGAAATACTCAAATATAGATATTTTTTGTATATTCATATTTTTTACCTTTCTTTGAAATGTTAAAAAAACTGATTCCCCAATTTGATTGACTATTTATGGGAATTTCAACGGACATGAACATTGCTTTAACAAAAACAGCAATCTCTTCGATAAAGAGTTTATGAATGACTAATATTTTTTTTACCTTATAGGTTCACCCTACCGGATCCCCTTGCCTTCTCCTTTGCTGCCCTATTTATTTGTCAAATAACCTGCTAACAGCGGCGTAAAAATCAATTATGGAAAGCCAGTCATAGGTGCTTGTTGAGGTCATTACGTAAACTTCGTAGCTTGCACTCTCTAATTAATGGCGAAATTTCATTGTTTACGTCAGAAAATATGAAATTCAGGTGAAAAAGACCGACGGATATTAGCTGTTGGGTTTACCTTGAATGATGTAAGTTATTGTTTTGCCGTAGGAAAGCGGTAAATCTATGAATGAAACTTATTGAGAAAATTAATTCTTGTTAGGAGTGCTTTTTTTAGGAGTGTCAAAACGAAATTTCGTTGGCGTCTTAATATTTCGTCTCCAAAGGTCTTTAGTAATTCTTTTTATAGGTGAAGTTAAAATTTACATGATAAGCATGGACTTTTCTGTCATATTTGATTGGCAACTCTTGTACACCAAAGAATTGCCGGAGAATCCTGCGGATTCGGTCAATATCTTTTGAAACGCTTAATGGTGTGGGCATATTAATAAATCCACCATCGTTGTGTTTAGCCATTTCCCGAAATATCCCCCAGAGTTTATTAGGTAAGCCCTTACGATTATCCTTAAAATCCAATTCCGCGTAATTTGCTCGTTTCCATTCCTCTTTACCAATCTTGTATCTCACTGTGTCATCATCCAAAATGTCTATAGATACTTGTTCCCAATTATCGGGCCTGCTGGACGACTCATTCCTTTCGACATCGCTTAAGACCAACATATGGGCTTTTTCTGCATATCTAGCTGCTTCTTCGTGCATTTGCAATGCCCAATCCTCGAGATTGGAGAGTTGGTCGTTTGCCCGGACGCGTTCCTGAAGACTCATCTCGGCCTCGGATTTAAATATGAAGCCCTCCGGGTAATCTTCACCTGGTCCACCTTCGTAATCTTTTGTCAACAACTCCGCTATTGTGTGTGCTTTTTCTTTGTTTTCAGTAGCAAAAATAGCGATGTGATCATAATAGTATTCCAGGCCATCTGGAGAACCAGAGGATTCGGCGGGTTTTGAACGTGGTATTGACACGAAAATGATATATCGGTTTTGTCCATTCTTACGTACCAAGGCCTTAGCTCCTTCAAGTCAGGTCATTGATCATACAATCGGCTATCGGGCGTAGCTACTGTATCGATAGGAGCAGAAAGCGTCAAGATTTTATGGCCCTGCTAACTATCAAGCAAGAACTCATAAGAAGCTAAAGTGTTCTGTTTACAAACTTTAGCTCAAAGAGAGCTTCGGGAAGTCTGTCCTGAGCGTCAGTTTTCGCTCCCTAATTCGAGTTATCACTTAGAATGAGGCGATTACGCTTGACAAGCACAGGTTGTCATAAAATGCTATGTCTGGGCTTCCGTGTCTTCTTGACGTCTGACCATGGGAATATCGAGGCACGAGGTTGCGGTCGGCCGGCAGAAGGAGCCGTGGCGGATCTCCGTGGAGAGCGGGTCCGCGTCTATCCCGACCCCGTCCTTCGCGGCAAGATAAAGGAACGGGGTCTGAGACCTTGTACGTACGCTCAACTTTACGAACAAGTATCCGGTATGGGTAGATCATAAGACACCCCGCCAAGGACCCGAGCTCCCCTCAAATCAAGCCCTCGAAAGTCGGCGATCGCAGATGACCCATTTCCGTCAGCCCGAAGTAGCGAACTCTGCACCGCCAGCCGGGCAATCGGCATATAGACCCGGAAGGACAATCCACCGG
>JABMRO010000017.1 GCA_013202635.1 Planctomycetota bacterium | reverse complement strand
TGTGAACCTCGGCTGTCGCACCATCCAGACTAACCGCGATCCTCACGATTCCGCTGTCCCGTATTTTCTTGGCCACTGCTGCATCTATCAATGTTCCATTAGTCGCAAGCGCTGGTGTAATCCCTGCCGCACGCGCATGGCTGACCATCTCGAATAAGTCATCGCGACAGAGCGGCTCGCCCCCTGAAAACACCAAAATTGGCATCATAGGCTGCCCCCTGCCCAATTCAGCTAACTGTTCTATCAGGTTCTTCCCCTGAGCAGTTGATAAGTCCTTAAAAGTTGCTTCATCGGTTTCCAGACGCCGACAATGTGCGCAGGTCAAATTGCATTTTATCGTAGTTTCCCAAAACAAGAGTCTAAGAATCTGATTTGGCCTTAGAGCTTTGTTCACGGCTGCTCATCCTCCTTCTTGTTTAGTTCCGATGATATCTGTTCGGCATGCTGTACGATACTGCCAACATACCGTGCTGCCTCAGTAGCACCATTTTCTTTAGCTATAGTGTTGACGTTCTTAATTACACAATGAAGCAGCTTGTTGACAACACGGTTCACCATTATCTCCAGGGTCTCTTTGCATGAAGCCTCCTGCCTTGTTCCGACGAAGAACTGTTCAAGCTCATTTTGACTGATCCGGACAAATTGTTCCTTCATCTGACCTATTAACGGCCCTATATCCTTGGCCCCGAGCCAATCCATAAAATCGGCAACATTTCTCTGTACAATATGTACGCCCTTGGCGATGTCCTGTTCGCGAGCTTTGCGATTTCGTTCCACTACCTCGGAAAGGTCATCAACGCTATATAGGTAAACATCATCCATTTTGTTTATCGATGGTTCAAAGTTTCGCGGCACCGCGATATCGATAACAAGCAGCGTTCTTCCTCGCCGGCTGTTCATTATCTTCTTAAATGGGGCTTTCCTGAAGAGATAATCCTGCACTGCCGCCGAGGCTATCGCAATATTAGCACCAATCAACTGGTTCTCAATTTCTTCCCATTTCTCAACAGAAATGCCATAGCGCTCGGCCATATTCTTACCACGCTCGTATGACCTGTTAACAACCGTTATGTTTTTACATCCGACATGGAGAAGATGCTGTACAAGCAGCTCCCCCATCTCTCCGGCCCCGATCACTACAACTTTTGCCGATGAAATGTCAGCAAACAGTTGCATAGCCAATTCGACCGCCACACCGGCAACGCTGACTCTGCCGGTTGATATTGAGGTGGTTGTATATATCTTCTTACTGGTGGCAAAGGCGTAGTGAAACAAGCGGTTCAGAATTTTTCCCGTGCTCTTTGCTGTACAGGCAAGCTGATAAGTTTCCTTTACCTGCGCTATTATTTGTGCTTCGCCCACCACCATACTGTCTAAGCTTGAAGCGACCGTCAGTAAATGTCTTACGGAATCTTCATCTTCATATGCGTATAGCGATTCTTGAAATTTTTCTATTGGAATGTTGTGGAAATCCGATAAGAACTCAGCCAGGTTCTCTGCGGTTACCTCTTCCGAGATTTTGCTGGCACAATACAGCTCGACACGGTTGCACGTCGACAGCAATACAAATTCCGCTTCGCGAAATCTGTTTTTGAGTTCTCTGAGTGCCTTGATAGTCTGTGTCGCATCAAATGCCAGTTTCTCACGAATTTCTATCGGAGCACTCTTATGGTTAAGACCTAAAACTACTATCTTCATCTTCTGTTCTTATTTATTTGGTTCTATAGCTTCAACGTTGCTGCCGCCAAAGTCGTGGCTTGAACCGCAAAATACCGAGGTTCCAACTACTGCAAATAGAATCAGGGCAAATGTGACCAGCGTAACGTAGGCTATAATCTTTTCCCGTAATTTAACTGTGTGCCACAGCACCATAATTAATCCAAGAAGCAGCCATACTAATGCGATAAGGACGATTTTTGGATCTGTGAGCCAGTCAGAAGCTGTCATATTGAGCGAGGATGAGGTGGCTGCCAGACCAATCCCACTCGCAAAACCGAATGTCATCAGTACGAAGCACGTTTTAAGACCGAAAATATTCATTCGCTCGAGTTTTTCGAGGTTGGGCACCTTTCCGAGGACTTGCAGTACCTTCTTTTGCTTTAGTTTTTTCCTGCCAAGAAGGTAAAGCATGGCACTTGCAGTTGCCAGCATTGCTGCTGCCCCGCTGAGAATCATTGAAAGGCCGTGAAGAATCGCCCAGGGAGTAGAAGCCGCTATATGGGCCTCGGAGGCGGGTTTGGCAACAATCGCAGCCAGAATTATCAGGCCCAGAATTACCCAGACCATCACAGAACCGAACCATACCTGCTGTATTGCAATGCTGACGAACAGGTATATGAGGCCGAATACAATAGTAAGGACAATCATCGACTCAAAAATTCCTGTCAGCGGCACCGCTTTTATCGCTACAGCCCTGAATATAAGCAATACAGCTTCCAGAGTTATCGCCAGACAGACCAGAGGCAAAAGAAAGCGTTTATATTTCTCACCTCCGTCCCGCAGTTGAAGAATACCAACTATAGCCGCCGCCAGATATAACGCTAATACAAATAAAAATATGATTAACTCAGGTATTGGCAGACTTAACATCGTTTCCCTTATTATTCAGTACTTTTCGCATCAATTTGTGTAACATAGATCGGCGGCACCTTTTTAAGTTCCTTTTCGGTAACCAGTATTCTGTAATTTGAAACCCCGCACATCTGGCTCATTCGCTGGACTATCTGCTGAACATCTTCTTCCGTTTTCCCGTGGACCATTGTATAAAGATTATATGGCCAGTTTTCATAAGTACGGCGTTCATAGGCGTGACTAACCTCTTCAAATTCGGCCAATACCTTGCCTACTTCCTCGGTTCGTTCCGGTTCCACATGCCAGACTACCATTGCTCCACAGCCCAGGCCTGCTTTGAAATGATTCACTATGGCCCCTATTCGACGAATCTTACCCTGTTGTTTCCAGTCTTTCAGTACCGCCAGCAATTGTCCTGTATCTATCCCTATCTTTTCGGCCATGTCCTTAAACGGACTTTGGCTTTCCGGCAATCCGTGTTGAAGAACTGCCAGAACCTTTTGTTCAATATCGGATATTTCGTTTTTCATTGTTTAATAGATATTATTTGCAGGATACATTGAGTCATAAATTATTCTAACTCTTCCCGGAAACGATAAAGCCAGGTTAATCGGCATTATAATTAGAATAATTTACAATTGCAAGTTAGTTTAACACAGTTCTTGTAGTTCTCTGATTTGTCATTTGTTCATATCTAAGTTCCGGAATTTCTTGAATTGGCCACGTTTTTATTGTAAAAACTCCAAAAACATAAAATTATGAATTGTGGAAGGTTAAAGAATGAGACTCCTTAAAATAGCAAGCCGCGCTAGTAATCTGGCTTTGGTGCAATCAAACTATATCTGCAACTTGTTGAAAAATCTCAGCGGCAATATTGATATTTCCATAGTCGAAATCTCGACAAAAGGCGACCGTGACAAATCAGACTTCCTTTATAAATCCGATTCAATGGGTTTTTTCACTTCTGAAGTTGAAAATGCCCTTCTTGACGGCAGGGCTGACCTTGCCGTTCATAGTCTTAAGGACCTGCCCACGGCCTGCACAGAAGGACTCGTAATTGCCGCAATACCGAAAAGGGAGTCCGTTGCCGATGCCTTGATAGCCTCATCCCAGGCGTCCTCTGTAGCTGCCTTGCCGGCTGGGGCAACCGTTGGCACTTCGAGCCTACGGCGCATCGCCCAGTTGCGCAACCTCAGAGATGATATAAAATGTGTTCCATTACGTGGAAATGTCGAAACAAGGGTTTCAAAGGTGGCATCCGGTCAGGTTGACGCAGCTGTTATCGCCTGTGCCGGTTTGAACAGGCTTGGTCTGGCTGATAAAATTTCTGCGATTCTACCGCCTCAGGAGTTCCTGCCCGCCCCGGCACAGGGCGCATTGGCCGTACAGATTCGCGCCGATGATAATGAGCTTGCCGAGCTTGTCACAAAACTTGACGATAAAAATTCCCGGATTGCCGTCGAGGCCGAACGAGCCATACTTTCGTCCATGCACGGCGGATGCAGCATTCCTCTGGGCGTATATTCACAAATCTCCGGAGATAATATAACAATTGATGCGGTCATCTCTGACGTAGAGGGTGATAAATATATCAAACGCTCAATTACCGGTCACATCAATCAGGCTACTGTATTTGCTGAAAAACTTGCACAGGAGTTGTTAAACGCTGGCGGGCGGGAAATTCTTGATCAAATCAGAAACAGCCGAAATGACTAAACAAAAGTTAGTGGGGTCCATAACTGTACCGACTCCATAAGTCTTTCAAAAATTCTGTCCTTGATATCCATTCACTATGTTAATAAAACCAATCAAAGTAGGATTATACTATTTATTGGCAGATTTTTGTTATTTGATGCTTTGCACATTTTACGTTATTTGACGTAGGAGATATGAATAGCATTTTAGAGCAGATTCTTTGAGTGACACATTTTTGTAGTTGTAATAGATGTGGCAACAATTTATAATTCGCACTTTTCAGTAAAATATTATTAGTGAAGCTTATATGATACAAGTCAACAAAATAGGTTCAGTAATGGTTTTGGGTGCGGGTATAGCCGGCATTCAGGCAGCACTGGATTTGGCTGATTCAGGATTCAAGGTCTATCTCGTTGAGTCTGGAACCGCTATAGGCGGGCACATGGCTCAGCTTGACAAAACCTTTCCCACGAACGACTGTTCCATGTGTACCATATCCCCTCGCCTCGTTACCGCCGGGACGCACAGGAACATCGAGATAATTACAAATGCCAGCCTCACGGAACTGTCGGGTCAGGCCGGTAATTTCGATGCAAAACTTGCTATAAAACCGCACTTCGTTGACCTTGAAAAATGTACCGGATGTGGCGTTTGCGCAGAGAACTGCCCTGTCGCCCTCAAGGATGAATACAACCAGCTTCTTAATGATAGAAAGGCGATTTTTAAAGAATACCCGCAGGCCGTACCCAACAAATTCGCAATGACCAGACTTGGTGTGGCACCTTGTCACGATAGCTGTCCCATACACGGCAATCCCTGCGGATATATAGCCCTGACCGCCGCCGGAAAATATCAGGAAGCTTATGAGTCAGCTACACAAACGAATCCTTTCCCTGCGATTTGCGGAAGGATATGTGAGCATCCCTGTGAGCAAAGTTGCAACAGGAACAATCTCGATAGTCCGGTTTCAATCGCCTACGTAAAGAGGTACCTGGCAGACTGGTACCACGAACACGGAGAAAAGTTGACTCCTGAAGAGAAAAAGGCGTCGATTGAGGAAAACGGCAAGAAGGTTGCAATAGTCGGCTCCGGGCCGGCTGGTTTGTCCGCGGCGCTCGACCTGAGGAAGATGGGCTATTCCGTTACCATTTTCGAAAAACATGGAGTACTCGGCGGAATGATGAGAATAGGCATCCCTGAATACAGGCTGCCGACTGAAGTTATAGATAGAGACATTCAGAATATCCTCGATTACGGCATCGAGGTTAAATTGCACAATCATATTCAGAGCCAAAGTGACATCGAAGAGATGTTCGATAAAGATATTAAGGCTGTTTTTCTGTCTGTCGGCTCGCACAAAAGCATGAGAATGGGTATGGACGGAGAAGATTCCGAAAACGTCGCAAGCGGTATTGATTTTCTCCGCAACGTCAGACTCGGCAAAAAGACCTCCGTTAAGAAAAATGTCATAGTAATCGGCGGCGGCAACGTTGCGATGGACTGTGCCCGTACGGCGCTGCGCCTCGGCGGCAAAAATGTCTCCCTCGTATGTCTCGAAAGCCGGGATAAAATGCCGGCCTACCCCTGGGAAGTCGAATGGGCCGAAGAGGAAGGTGTGGCTGTCAGAGCTGCCAAGGCGACAAAGAAAATTATCATTGAAGACGGCACATTC
>JABMRO010000219.1 GCA_013202635.1 Planctomycetota bacterium | reverse complement strand
CCTTACGTGCGACCGGACTTTAAAGAATCTTTTGTATTAATGAAGAGAAAAATATTTGATAAAATAAACACGGAGGTAAACAAAAATGAGTCAGACACCAATTGAAATATTAATAGCAGCCCAAAAGGGTAAAGACATTAAGGTTGAATTCGATATTCCTGTCGGCGACAAAGTATTGAAAGCCGTCTTAACGGCGCCAGATAAATACGAAATCCAAAAACGTCAGGATGTAATTTACCGTAGAGAGTTCGCTTCATACCGGGCCGAAGGATTGGAAAATGAACCGCCCAACGAAAGCGAATGGAAGGAAGAGCAACTTCGGTATAAAAAGGAATTGCGTGACACGTTAGTGAAGCCGAAGAATATGGCCGAACAAGGTGCGTCCAGTTTGTCGAAACTGGAAACGATTTGCGATGTTTTACCGAAATATGTAAGAGATCCCCGGGGCCGGTTATTGTTTCCGGATAAAAAAGCACAAGAACAAATGAAACACTTATTGCAAAATGATATGTTGTTAATGAAGATATTCGCCGAAGCATATGTTGAGTTAGTTAAGAAATTGGAAGATGTTCAGGAAATTGCAAAAAACTAATTCGGGATTCTGACGAATGGAAGTTACGCGAAGCGATTATGCGGAGGTATTCGTACACGCCCTTTTCAAAAGAATTAGATCGTGATATCCGGAATCCCTATAAACGTGCAATTTTACTTGCAGCCATCCAAGAACCATCAGAAAGCCAAGCATTTTTCACACAGCTTATTGATGTCTTAGATGGAATGCTGTGTAATATATTCAATGAAATAAGGCAGGTTGTAAATGTAAATTTAAAAAGGGGTCACGGTCGCAAGTCGATTTCCTCTTTTTTCACTAAAAATAAAACCAAAGAAGAAAAAGAAACTACAGGAAAAATAGTTCGTGTCCCAGATCCGAAACACCCGGGACACTTTATGGAAATTGAAATGATGGATTAAAAATAATGGCATTTGGTGGAATAGCCGGCGGTGGCGTTGGCGATATAGTAGCATTTGTAAAATTAGGCGGAACCACACAATTCAATGCACAAATGGCGGCACTGAATAAGCAAGTTGGTCAAAGTAGTGCCATGATGCAGAACGCTTTAAAAGTTTCCATGTTGGCCGGTGCATTAGCGATAGCTGCGGCGACTGCGGCGAGTATAAAGTTTGAATCTGCGTTTGCTGGTGTCACAAAGACTGTAGAGGGACTTCGTGATCCGATGGGGAATCTTACTGCAGAAGGTGAGGCGATGGCAAAAGCTATTCGCAATATAGCACTCGAAACTCCCATAGCTGTTGGGGAACTTGCAAGAATCGGAGAACTTGGCGGACAATTAGGAATTGCAAAAGCCGACCTTGACTCGTTTATCAAAACGATTTCAAAGATAGCTGTGACAACTGATTTAACTATAGAATCAGCTTCTACGAATATGGCTCGTTTTGTTAATATCACAAAGCAAGTTGCTCCTGAAGGAATGACTGCCGCAGATCAGATTGAGCGTTTAGGATCAACGATTGTTGATCTTGGAAATAATTTAGCAACTACAGAAAGTGAAATTCTTGTACTTGGAATGAGACTTGCCGGTGCTGGTAACCAGATTGGTTTATCACAGGCGGAAATCTTAGGTTTGTCCGGCGCTCTTTCATCCCTTGGCCTACAAGCTCAAATGGGCGGAACCGCCATGTCAAGAGCTATGATAGCAATGTCAAAGAGCGTATCTCTTGGAACTGATGATCTTAAAGCATTTGCAGAAACGGCAGAAATGTCTGTTGCTGATTTTTCGACACTATTTAAAGAAGATGCCACTGCGGCGATTACGGCTTTTGTAACTGGATTGGGGAATATAAACGATAAAGGTGGAAGTACATTCTTAGTTCTTGAAGAGTTAGGTTTTTCTAATATACGAATTCAAGATACTTTATTAAAAGCCAGTTCAGCGAGTGAATTATTTACTGAAGCGATTGACTTGGGGTCAGCGGCATACAAGAAAAACAATGCACTGTCTAAAGAAGCTGCACAAAGATTTGGAACAACTGAATCTCAATTGAAAGTATTAAAAAAT
>JABMRO010000218.1 GCA_013202635.1 Planctomycetota bacterium | reverse complement strand
CATGAAAATAGTCGATGTAGAGCACGTATTCGGCGGGGAACGCATAATTTTCTATTTTATGTCCGACGGACGAGTGGATTTTCGCGAGCTGGTAAAAAAAGTCGCCCAGGAATACCAGACAAGAATCGAAATGCGTCAAATCGGCTCGCGTGATGAAGCCAAACTGCTCGGCGATTCGGAAAGCTGCGGACAACAATGCTGCTGTCAAAGATTTCTTAAACTCTTAAAACCGGTCAACATGCGAATGGCCAAGATGCAAAAGGCAACTCTGGACCCGGCCAAAATTTCCGGCTATTGCGGCAGATTGAAGTGCTGCCTGCGGTATGAAGATGAAACATACACCGAGGGAAAAAAACGACTGCCAAAAAAGAATACCAAAGTAAAGACCAAACAGGGCCGGGGTAAAGTCATAGATACCCATATACTGACACAGCTTGTTGTAATCGAATACGAAAGTGGAGAAAAGGTCGCTGTCCCGGTCGAAGAGATTGAGATTATTCCCGCCTCTGAAACAACAAAGAAAAAACAGGATAATCCCCCCCCAAAAAACAAGCAAAACAAACCGGAAACCAAAGAGAATTAATCATCAAGGAAGAAATATGCCTCGCAAAATCGTCGTAACATCCGCTTTGCCTTATGCAAACGGCCCGATACATATAGGGCATCTGGTAGAATATCTACAGACCGATATCTGGGTGCGCTTCCAGAAGATGTGCGGCAACGAGTGTTTCTACTTTTGTGCCGATGACACTCACGGCACACCTATTATGATAAGCGCCCGTGCCGCCGGTATAAGCCCTGAACAGCTAATCGAGCGAATACACAAAGAGCACAAAACGGATTTTGATGGTTTTTACATCGAATTCGATAATTATTACTCGACCCACTCATCTGAAAATAAATATTTCAGCGAGCTTATCTTTAGCCGGCTGAACAAGGCCGGCTCAATCGTTAGCCGACAAGTGAAGCAGACCTATTGCGAAAACTGCAAGATGTCACTGCCGGACAGATTTGTCCGCGGCACCTGCCCGAAATGCAAAGCCGAGAACCAATACGGTGATTCCTGTGAAGTTTGCAGCACGACATATCAACCGGCGGACATGATAAATCCCCATTGTTCAACCTGCGGAGCAACACCTGTCCTGAAAAAATCTGATCACTATTTTTTCAAACTCGGCGATTACGAGCAGCGTCTTAAAGACCTTATCGCTTCAGGACATATACAGAAATCAGTGGCAAACAAGCTTGATGAATGGTTCAATGCCGGCCTGAAGGACTGGGACATATCCCGTGACGGTCCATATTTCGGATTTAAGATACCGGGGGAAGAAAATAAATTCTTCTATGTCTGGCTGGATGCGCCTATCGGATATATGGCTTCAGCGAAAAACTACTGTGATAAAAACAACATCGATTTTGATAAAGTCTGGCCGGACACCGCCTCTGCGGGAGAAAGCCCCAATGAGTACGAGCTTTATCATTTCATCGGCAAAGATATTATGTATTTTCATTCATTGTTTTTCCCGGCTATGCTGATAGGAGCCGGCTTTCGAACCGCCAACAAACTCTTCGTCCACGGCTTTTTGACCGTGAACGGCGAAAAAATGAGCAAATCCCGCGGAACATTTATCAAGGCAAGCACCTACGTAAAGCACCTTAGCCCAGAATATCTGAGATACTACTACGCAAGCAAACTGACGGACAGTATAGATGATATAGATTTGAAAGTTGAAGAATTCATAAATAAAATCAATTCCGATCTGGTGGGCAATTTCGCAAACCTTGCTTCCCGCTCCGGTCCGATGCTGACAAAAAAGATGTCCGGCCGACTCGGCCAATTAGATGACCAGGGCACTGAGTTAATCAATAAGCTCACCGCCGCAAAAGAGCAGATTATTGAAAACTATGAGAACCTTAAATTTGCCGCCGCTGTCAGAATAATTACAGCTTTGGCCGATGAGGCAAACCGATATGTCGAGCAGAATCAGCCGTGGGCAACAATAAAAACTGATTTGGAAAAAACGCGGACGACCTTGACCGCTGTAATAAATGCCGTCCATATCCTGACGATATATCTCAAACCCATCATGCCAAAATACGCTGAGAAGGTCGAAAAGTTTCTTAATGTAGATAAATTAAGTTTCGAAGATGTTGAGACGGTGCTGGAAAATCATACGATAAATAAATTCAAACGATTGGTCGAAAGAATTGACGAAAAACAGGTGAATGCGATGATAGAAGAAAGTAAGGAGGGCTTCCGCCCTGCGGGAAGCCAAACTCAAAGTGCACAGCCGACTGCAGCAGAATCTACTGAGCCGTTTAAGCCGGAATGCACAATCGATGATTTTGCAAAGATTGACCTGCGAATCGCAAAAGTAATAAAGGCAGAGTCGGTCGAAGGCGCCGACAAATTGCTTCGACTGGAACTCGATGTAGGCGGGCCGGAAAAAACCGTCTTCGCCGGCATAGCTACCGCCTATAAGCCGGAGGAATTGACCGGAAGATTCGTAGTTTGTCTGGCTAATCTTAAGCCCAGACAGATGAGGTTCGGGCTGTCCGAAGGAATGATTCTGGCGGCCGGCACCGGCGGAAAAGATATATTTATGCTATCAGTTGACACCGGAGCAAAACCCGGGCAACAAGTACGTTAATAACATTCATGCCAACGTGCGAAAGTTCAGAAATATTCGGGGTCGAGCGTATGTGGTAATTTTTCCAGAGGACAGCCGGCACATCTGGCCTTCGGTCTGCAAAATTCCTTGCCCACTCTTACCAGCAGCGCGTGGTACTCATTGAAAAACTGAGTATCGGCCGGCAGAGACGACTCAAACAATTCTCGTAACTGTTCGTAATCAGCGTCCGGCCCGATTAGTCCGTGCCGGAAAACAATTCGAGCGGTGTAGGCGTCCACGACGAAAATGGGCCTGTCGAAGGCATAAAGTAAAATCGAGTCGGCGGTTTCACGACCGACGCCCTTTATCGCCAAAAGCTCGGCCCTTAGTTGTTCGGTATCAATGCTTTCAAGATTCGTCAACTCGCCGTCGTAATTGTCAAAGAGCCAGTTTATGAAGTT
>JABMRO010000217.1 GCA_013202635.1 Planctomycetota bacterium | reverse complement strand
CCTGAAGGCCCACCCATCTGGGCAGCCTTGAATTCGCGCCCCCCTGGAATGCCCCCACCAATGTCAAAGATAATCTCGCGAAGCGTCGTACCCATCGGCACTTCCACAAGACCCGTATTGTTGACCTTCCCTGCCAGCGCGAAGATCTTAGTCCCTTTGCTTTTGTCCGTTCCAATCTTGCTATACCAGTCCGGCCCATTGCTAACAATCAGAGGGATATTCGCAAATGTCTCAACATTGTTGATATTTGTCGGTTTTTCCTGGTATCCGCTTTTGGCGGGAAAGGGCGGACGCGGGGTTGGCATTCCGCGTTTGCCTTCGAGCGAGGCAATCAGGGCGGTTTCCTCACCGCAGACAAACGCGCCGGCACCCATGCGAACCTGAATGTCGAAAGCAAAACCGGTTCCTGCAATGTTATCGCCGAGCAAGCCGAGCACTCTTGCCTGTTCGATCGCGATATTTATGTGCTCGACGGCAATGGGGTACTCGGCGCGGACATATATGAAGCCGTGGCCAGCCCCGATGGCATAGGCGGCGATAATCATACCCTCAATAACGCGATGCGGGTCGCCCTCAAGCAAGGCCCTGTCCATAAAGGCACCCGGGTCACCTTCGTCTGCGTTACAAATGAGATATTTTTCTTCGCCCGGTGATTTTCGAGCGAAGTTCCATTTGACACCGGTCGGAAATCCGGCGCCGCCGCGGCCTCTGAGGCCCGAATCGGTGACTTCGTCGATGATCTGCTGGGGCTGTTTTTCAGTCAAGCCTCGAATGGCGGTGACGTAACAACCGCGTTCAATAGCATCTTCAATACGCCTTGGATCGATTCGACCGCAGTTTTCCAGTACCTTTCTATCTTGTCTTTTGTAGAAATCAATATCACTGACCTTGACGACTGGCTTGCCATCCTGTACCACAGCAAGGCGTTCGAGAGGTTTTGCCTCTTGAATTGTCGTAGAGATTATTTCTTCGACATCCTCGGGAGTAACGCCGCCATAAAAGTATTCATAGGGCTCGATGAGTACCACAGGCGCGCCGGCACACATACCGATACAGCCGGTCTCGACGACAGTAACCTGCTCATCAAGGGAAAGCTGCTTTAACTGCTTACGGAATTCAGTGCAGACATCCTGAGCGCCAAGGGCCCGACAGCCGGTCATGCAGATAAGTATCCTGGCTTTAAGGTTTTGGCGGCTGCTTAAAAGCTGCTGGTGAAGTTTCTCAATATCCTGCAGAGATTTTATTTTTTTTGGGGCCATTGCCTCTAAGCGTACCTTTCGAGAATGCTTTTAATCTTTCTGGCATTAAGGTGGCCATAGTAATCATTGTTGATCATCATAACAGGCGCAAGGAAACAAGTTCCAAGGCAGGCAACTGTTTCAAAGGTATAACGCATATCTTCCGTCGTTTCATTCGGCTCAATACCCAGAGCCTGCTGTATCGCGTTAATGATATTCGGGCTGCCCTTGACGTGACAGGCAGTACCACGGCAGCACCGTATGGTATGGCGACCGTGCGGTTCCAGATAGAACTGCTCATAGAACGTTGCAACACCGTAGATTTGGCTGGCTGAAATACCGGTACGGTCGCTGACAGCCATCAGGATGGATTTCGGCAGGTAGCCATAGGCCTTTTGCACCTGCTGCAAGATCGGTACGAGGTCGTTCGGGCCGGCATTGGGGATTGAGGCGAGAATCTTTTCCAGTGGTTCGGTGTCTAAACAGGCCGTATTGCTGACGTTTACGCTCATTGAACTGCCTAAAAAATCATTGCCAACTTAAAGTGCGAGAATTGTACAAACCCACGCCTGTGATTGCAACAAAAAATATCGTCCTGGCTTCCCAGGCGATCAAACCTGTGGACGCGGCAGTAAACCGGCGCGCTCAAGGATGACAGGCGTAATACTCTCCCAACCTATCGGCATAAGATGAATACCGGAAACTCCCTCGATACCTTTTATATTTTCTATCATCTCAAGGCAAATTTTGATTCCTTCTTCTTTGGCATCTTCGGCGGATTCCATTCTCGTGATAAGCTCGTCGGGTATGCTCATTCCCGCAACTTCACTCTTCATATATTTTAAGGCCCTGTGAGAACGGACCGGCGTCAGGCCCGCAAGGATATATACCTTTTTGTGCAGACCTTCTTTTACAACAAGCTCCATCCAACGGCGGAATTTATCAAGGTCAAAAACACACTGGGTCTGGATGAAATCGGCACCTGCATTGATTTTTTTGGCCAGGCGGGCCACTCTGAATTCAAACGGGTCGGCAAACGGATTTTCGACCGCGCCGATAAATAATCTCGGCTCGTGCTCCTTTATCGGATCGCCTGAAATGAATTGCTTGTCGTCCCTCATCCTCTTTACCATCGCAATCAACTGCACCGAATCGATATCAAATACGTTTGCCGCCTGTGGGTGATTTCCGAATTTCTGGTGGTCACCCGAGAGACAAAGAAGGTTCTTAACTCCAAGGGCAGCAGCTCCGAGTATGTCGCTTTGCATTGCAATTCTGTTCCTGTCTCTGCAGACCATCTGGGCAACGGGCTCGACGCCGCAGGATATCGCAATTGCGGCGGCGGCTATACTTGACATTCTCACAATCGCCGTCTGGTTGTCCGTTATGTTGGCACCTTCGACGTTTCCAAGGCAATGCTGAGCTTTCTTTTTTACAGCTTCTGGGTTGGCGTTCTGGGGCGGGCCAAGCTCGGCGGTAACCGCGAATTCCCCTGCTGTTAGAACTTTTTCGAGTCTGCTGTCTGATTTCATAGCATGGCCTCTTCGAACTTTGTTTTTCGTTGTCCTGCATTAGTGCTCGTACGCCAGTCTTTGGGCTCTCTAACAACGTTAAGATTATCGAGTTTGCCCAGTTTTTTGAGCCGTTCATAAATCAACTGCCAGGCACATTCGGTATCCTTATCCACTTCGCACTTTCCGTCAGCGGAACCGCCACAAGGCCCGTTCAGCAGTTTCTTGGCACAACGGGCGATAGGACATACACCACCGGTCCATTCGAGGACACAGTCTCCGCAGCCGGCGCATCTTTCATCCCAGAGCGCGTGCTCCACAGGATAGCCCATAAACTTCGTATTCAGGCCCGGGATTGTTATCGATTCCGGGTGCCTCTCGGTCATAGTCTGGACTCCAACGCCGCATGCTATCGAGAGAACCGCCTCAACTGTTTCAAGCTCTTTTTTAAGCTCATCGATGAATTCATATTCACACTGTCTTTCGGGCGTGCATTCGATTATCTCTATCTCTTTGCCCTGTTTCTTTCGTGCCATTTTTATCTGAGACGCCAGAAGCTCGACGGCTTTTGCTCCACCGGAAAAGCATATAGTGACACATCCGCCGCAACCCATCAATATGATCTTTTTGTAATCCTTTATTGAATTGAGTATTTCATCCAGGGGTTTTCTGTCAGCTACAATCATACAAGCGCCCTTTCATTGAGAAACTTTTCGGCATCCGTAAGATGCTTGAATATGCCGAGCTCTTTGGCTTCGATTCCCAGAGCCAGACCCATAAGCTCGGTGAAATAAAATATGGGTATGTGGAAATTCGTTTTGAATTTGCTGTTAATTTGTGTCTGTCTGCCGTCGAGATTGGCATGGCAGAGCGGACAGCCGACCGAGATGGCATTGGCTCCGGACGACTCGGCATCGGCAAGGATTTTCCTGGTAAGCTCAAGGACGACATCGGTTTTTGTCAATGCAAACGCGGCACCGCAGCAGAAGGTCTTCATATTCCAGTCAACGGTTTCGGCGCCGAGAGCTTCGATAAGCGACTCCATCTGAGTCGGATTTTCAAATTGCTTCTTGCCGGTTACTTTCGGGGGCCTTGTCATAAGGCAGCCGTAGTAACAGGCCACTTTCATACCTGCAAGGTTTTTCACGACCTTTTCTTTGATAGTATCAACACCCGCCTTTTCGATAACTACGTCGAGCATATGCAGAACTTCGATATCTTCGGGATATTTCATATCAATAACCGTCTCGACGTCTTTTTTCAGGTTATCGTCCATGAGTCGCTGCTGGGTAACTTTCAATCTCGAATAGCACGAGGCACAGGGCGCACATACCTGTTTCAAATCGTCCGTCTGCCGGACCAGCGCGAGGTTCTTGGCCGGCAAAGCTACGGACATCAAATCATCGTACTGATGCGCAGGGGATGAGCCGCAGCAAATCCAGTCTTTCACCTCCACGAGTTCTATTCCAATAGCCGAGCAGACTTTCCTCGTCGAAATATCATATTCGACACTGCTTGAATGCAGCGAACAACCTGGATAATATGCGAGCTTCATTTCTTTAATTTCTTAGCCCTTGAAAACATTTTCATCGTAGCGAACGGCTTCCTGAATGAGGGCCACAGCTTGAGTTTGCCCTTTTTCATCATTTTCATACCTAAGACCATATCCTTGGTTGGTTTGCCTGAAAATACATTCAGTGCAGCAACAAGACCGGCTTCGTAGGCTCTTCCCATATACTTTATCATTGTCATCCAGAGCCGGTTGAACAAGGGTAGCTTATTATTTTCGGCCTTTATCTTCTTTTGCTGGCCGATGATTCTCATCGTATCGATAACATGAGCGATATCTATATCCTGCGGACATCTTGTCGAGCAGGTCTGACAGGACACGCAGTACCAGATAGTGTTTTTCTTCATCGCCTCATCGACCATCCCGAGCTGTGCATACCGCATCAGCTCGGTCGGTGTACTGTCCATAAACATTCGAGACGGGCATCCGGAAGCGCACTTTCTGCACTGATAGCAGAGAAAAACGTTCTCGCCGCTGAGCTTTGCGATTTCCTGAGCAAAACTGCTGTCAAGTGTTATGTTTTCCTGTTTAACAACTTTCATTGTTTCTGCGGCTCCTTCTGCCTGTCTTCGCATACAGGGCCGATTTCCTTTACTATTTGTGTCATTTCCTCGACAATCTCGGCGAACCGCCCGCCCATCGCAGAGGATAGATTGAACATTTCAACCCTTTGCGGGTTCGTTCCGATCTCCTCAAGAAGTCGCTTGACGTATGCCACTCTCTTCTTTGCACGCAGGTTGCCTTCCATGAAGTGGCATTCACCCTCAATGCACCCCGCAACGAATACGCCATCGGCGCCGTCTTCAAAGGCCTTCATAAGGACAATCGCATCAACCTTGCCCGTGCAGGGCAGCAGGATAATCCTGACATTTGGTGGGTACTGTATCCGCATAGCTCCGGCCAGATCCGCGGCCGCGAATGCACAGAAATTGCAGCAATAAGCCACTATTTTAGGTTCAAAATCACTCATTTGTCACCAGCTCGCTGGCCTCATCAAGAAGCGCTTTGGTCTTGGCGATGACCTGCACATCTTTGTAGTGCATCAGTTGAATCGCCTTGGCCGGGCATTCGGATGCGCAGATACCACAACCGTGACACATAGCCACTTCAATCTCAGCGACGCCCTCGGCATTGATCTGCGGCACGTTATACGGACAGGTCCGCACGCACGTCAGGCATGCCGCGCATTTGTCCGCATCCACCACAGAGACAACGCCGCTTACTTCCATCACATCCGCCGAGAGAATCCGCGCCGCCCTCGCCGCGACCGCCTGCGCCTGGGCGATACTCTCGTCGATGAACTTGTGACTATGACACGCACCGCACAGGAACAGCCCATCCGAGGCAAAATCCACTGGCCTTAGCTTCATGTGCGCCTCGAGGAAGAAACCCTCGAGATTAACGGGGACCTTGAAAACTATCCCGATTGTTTCATTGTCCGTCGCAGGCGCCATCGCCACGCTTAGTGCAAGAACATCGGGACTGAAGCTCAAATCAAGTCTCGAATTCAGATCCAACAAGCGAACTTCAATATT
>JABMRO010000216.1 GCA_013202635.1 Planctomycetota bacterium | reverse complement strand
GGGTAAATCCAAACAGTAAAATGTCTTTCACTTCATGGTGGGAAAACAAAGGTGTCGCGCCGTGTTATAAGAAATTCTCTCTTGCTCTTCGTCTCAAAAATGATGAAAAAGCAGAAATCTTAATTACCGGCGCTGATATCCGAACCTGGCTGCCGGGCGATAATCTTTACGACAATAAAGTTTTAATACCATCTGATATGCCTCGGGGAGAATATGACCTGCAACTCGGCATTATCGAGACGCTCACCAATAAGCCCAAAGTTAAACTTGCCATATCCGGAAAACAGCCGGATGGCTGGTATTATCTTGGAAAAATAAAGATTGGAAATTAGGTACTCAACTTTCACTGCTCTGAAAACGTGATTATGAAAATTGTAACAGTTAGACGCATAAGTCAAATTTTCTTTTTCTCGATGTTTGTCTGGTTCTGCATAGTCAGCACTATCGGCGAAAGATTCTGGCAGTTAAGGGGCTGGCCTGTTAACTGGTTTTTACAGCTCGACCCGTTAGCAGCAATCAGTACAGCATTGACCACCCACACGCTTTACCGGCCTCTTTTGTGGGCTTTGGCTACGATTATATTGACAATAATATTCGGGCGGTTTTTCTGCGGCTGGGTTTGCCCTTTCGGCGCCCTGCATCAATTCGTCGGATATCTCGGTAACCGCAGAAAAAAAACGGCACAAAAAATCCGGCTTAACAAGTACCGAAAAGCTCAGTGTATTAAGTACTTAATTCTCATATTTTTTCTGTTTATGGCTGCGTTTCCATCACTGGCCGCCACCTTGCAGACGGGTTTGCTCGACCCGATACCGCTTGTAACCCGTTCTTTCAGCCTTTTATTGCTGCCCATTATCGATAGAACCGTTAACTTTGTTTCGGTATCCGCCCGCTTTTATGAAGGGGCGTGGCTGATACTCGCGATATTCCTTACGGCGGTCTTGCTCAATCTGGTCATTCCCCGATTTTACTGCAGATTCATCTGTCCGCTCGGTGCATTGTTCGCCATAATCAGCAGGTTCGCCATCTGGCGAATCGGCAAGAAACAAAATGAATGCTCCAACTGCAATCTGTGCAATAAGGCCTGCGAAGGTGGTTGCGAACCGGCAGGTAATATAAGAATAAGCGAATGTGTTCTTTGCCTGAACTGCCGTGAAGATTGCCCGGACGAATTGATAGTCTATCAGACAAGGCCTTCACTGGCAGGTGAAATTACAAATCCGGACATATCTCGCAGGGGTTTCACGCTTTCATTAGCCAGTGGCATCTTTGCGGTACCGGCGGTTCGTCTGAGCAATAAATTAGGAAGCAACTGGCACCATCAAGTGATACGGCCGCCCGGCGCACTACAGGAAGAAGAGTTCCTTAAAAGATGTATCAAGTGCGGCCAATGTATGCGGGTCTGTCCTACGAATGTCATCCAGCCGGGCGGGATACAGCCCGGCCTGGAAAACCTCTGGACGCCTGTTCTGAACAATCGAATCGGTTCAAGCGGCTGTCAGTTAAACTGCGTAGCGTGCGGCCAGATATGTCCAACCTCCGCCATCAGGCCTATCACTCTCGATGAAAAACACGGAACAGGAATATTTGCCGAAGCCGGGCCAATCAAAGTTGGAACTGCCTTTTTTGACCGTAACAGATGTCTTCCCTGGGCAATGGATAAACCCTGTATAGTCTGCGAAGAAAACTGCCCCGTCAGTCCCAAGGCAATTTATACGCAGGAGTATTTCAATACCCTGCGAGACGGTATTTTGACAGTCAAAAAAGTTGATGCTCATATCATAGAAGTTGAGCAAATCCTTATACCGGACAAATTCGCCAGCGGCGATTATTACTGTTTCATCGATAGTAACCAGCGAAGAAAAATAACCGCAAATGATAAAACATCTCTGGAAATTTCTCCTGATGAAATATTTGACAAACCCCCTGCTCCCGGCAGCATGATTGAGGTTCAGGTACGTCTGCAAAAACCCTTCGTTGATATCGAAAAATGTATCGGCTGCGGAGTCTGCGAACACGAATGCCCCGTAAGCGGTAAAAAAGCCATAAGGGTCTCCGCAGTCGGAGAAACAAGAAGTCCCGATAGAAAGCTATTGCTCAAATCACCTTAGAACTGCAAAAAAGAATCGTAGCGAAGGGCGACAGCCACTAAGTTCGTAGGG
>JABMRO010000215.1 GCA_013202635.1 Planctomycetota bacterium | reverse complement strand
GCTCACCGAACGAAAAACGCCGGCTGCGCAAAGGAAGATAAAGATATTCAGGCTCCGGCATCAGCTTTATCACACCCTCAGGACGACCCTGAAGTAATATGTTATGACCACCGCGAAATTTCATATAAACAATTATCTTTTGTTGTCAAATAATTCGAGTTGCTCATTCTCAGCTATAAACGATATCACTACATCAAATACTTAATAACCGTATATTACTGCAAAAAACACCGCTATTCAATCCCATCTTAAACCATGATTGCTCTTTCATCAAAAGTGGATAATCACACTTGAAAGAGAACCAGTATAAAAACTTCCAAACAGGTCTGTCTAACTAAGTTGCAAATTATAGTGCCTTTAACGATGTTGTCAAGGATAGGATTAGTTATTCTAACCGTAAGGCCAAACTTCTTATTTGAGTCGATCAGTGACGCACTGCTAACCATCAAATACCAACATGAACTCTGAATTACGCCAACAAACAAAAAAAGACCCGGTAATATCTCCAAGTCCTAAAAGGGAAAATTGTCTTCGAATATAAAAACAAGATGTTCAGAATACAAAGTAAATCAGACTGAAGCCAACTCAGTGTGTAATAGCATACATAATAATATTAATCCCCATTTGAATGGCTTTTTCATAATTTTGCCTGCCGAATTCATAGCCGTGACTGTCACACCAGCCACAGTGAATATCAGTCGAACCAAGAAAAACAGCAAGGCGCTCACCAATAAAAACTCCCCTGGCCCCGTGATTCTGGCCGTGCATATACGGCAAACTTGCCTGCTGAGGACGTCTCCTGCCAAAGAAAAGCATACGATTCTGACGCTGCATATACGGCAGACCGGTATCACCAAGGTCGTAAATATTGTGAAATACTTCATGCTCGTGCGGAATTCGTTTTACGGACCCTCTTCCGAAAACTTCTTCCAATAATACGTAGGAGCTTTTATAGAAGAAATCGCCGCCCGAGCCCACAACACAGTCATCCATCAGCATGAACCCCCCTCGGTTAATATATTCTTTTAAATTCTCCTTTTGTTTCCTGTCAAACTTGTAATGATTTTCTCCCGTCATAAAAAGAAACGGATATTTCTTTATCTCTTCAAGGCTATCGAAGGTAACCACAGCATTTAGCTGGCCCTCCATTGCCCATTGCGGCTGCCAATCATACGCTCCTCTTATCGGTTTTACTTTGCAGCGGATTACAGAACTCAACTCTCTTAATAAATTTGCATCGCCGCCCGGCCTGACATTCCACTTATCGACTTCTCTTTTCTCATGAGTGTATTTAACCCTGGGCATCAGGAAATCGTAGCGGTCGAGGTCATCCGGATATTCCGGGGAATATGTTTGTTCAGCAATTAAAGCAGGGCTCCCTGTAGCCAATGCGGCACCGACAATTGTTCCGCCCGCCGTCTTCAGAAATTGCCTTCTATTTATATGACCATGATCCTGGTCCATAGTTGAGCCACCTTTCATTATCCTTTTGATAGAAAGAACTTCGAGGCTTCCCGGCCGTCTGTCTTATCCTGTTTATATCTCCATGGCTGCCGGCTCGGGAATCCATCTGCGTTATCTTCCAATACCGGGGTCTCGGTTTTGAGAAATAATTGCCTGAAGTACCAATCATCCAGTTGCTTCGTAGAAAAAGTAAAAGCTTCCAATATTGATACCTTTCCGTCACCATCCGTATCGCTTTTACTATCGAGCAGCGAGGGAACGAAATACTCGCTGAATTGTGTGCTGTAATGCTGTTCGGCGGTACAGGCGCCGATGACAATTCGACCTTGTCCTGTCAAAGCTTTAACGGCCATTCCGGCACCCGGACAGTCCAGTACGAGCAACATTGAAGAGGCTCTTATTTGGTTTATCCACTCGGCCAGCTGCTCATGCGTAATATCCTGGCCCGGAAGGTTAAGACGCAGCTTGCCGGCGACGATATTTGCCTGGCCTACATAATAAAATATGAATCGGTCCTCAGATTGAACTGTGGCTGAAAGGCTTTTTATCGTCTTTTTTAAATTTTCGGCATTCGACGTCTTTGAGCCTCTGCCGATGAATGACTTATCAGCGACCAAGACGCTTAGCCGGGCAGGTTTGATTTTGGCATTATTAAGGAAAAAACTGCGAAGATTTATCACAGCTTTGTTCTTGGCAAAGCGCTCTTTTGGGTCTTTATTTATTCCACAAATAATCAACGCATAGGTATTTTTAGTCTCTGCCGGTTTGGACTTGCGTTCAACACCGGCTGCCCCGGCAACTGCGAAGCAACCTGCAATTGTTAACAGGATTACAATTATTATACTTTTCATATTAGCTGTTTCACCTTTCAAACCAGGCCGATAGCCCGCCTTAGAAACCAGTTAACACTAAGAAGCGCACACAGGACCAACAGCAGCAGCCAATTGGGCCAGATACTTGTCATTCGACGTGAACTGTACGTTCGGGTTTGGGCCTCAAATATCTGCGTAACGTTTTTATCAATATTGTTAGCGTAGAGATATTTGGCATTGAGCCTTTTTGCAAGTGTCCGGAGAAAATTTTCGTCGAACCCGACATTAGCCATCTCAGTTTGAGCCGGCGGCAGATTCACGGCAATGGTTTTTTCGCCAAGGAAGATGCCGTTAACTTCAGCCTGGGCCGTTGCTACAATTGTCTGGTCTTTCGTGTCGTCTATCTCTGCAACATAATATCCACCTCCGAGCTCGTTCATACTCGAAACTTCCTCTGCGATGTTAAGCAGCACGTTAGCACCGGTAACAGGGGCAAATGACTTATCGCAAACATAGGCATTAAACTTTACTTTGTTTATCTGGTCGGTTACCCGCTCTGCAAATAATCTGACACCCGCTTCAAGATTTGTTATCCTTCCCACATAGGCGGTTAATCCGGCCATAAGTTTGTAGAGTAGTCCGCCCTGAAGGTCTTCGCGGTACCAGAGGAAGAGCCTGGAGGTATTAAGAAAGCAAACCCTGCCACGGCCAACCCGATGAACGGAAATTATCGGCGTGTCTTCTACACAGGCCAGCGTGGTGGCGGCGGGCTTGGTATTAATGGCTTGGTAATATGCTGAAGTCGGCTCATCGTATTCTTCGAGCACTTCAGGGCTGATGATTTTGCTGTCGATTCCCTCAAGTGTAAGCTCTATCTTTCCATGACTATGCTGCTTAATCATCGCTCCGTCGGTATCAAGAATTACAGGGACAAGAGCTTTTGCCTTTCCGTTCATCCAGGCGGCAGGTCCGAATTCGGCTTTGCCCGGAAGCAGGATAAGTCCGCCGCCTCTATCAACCACAAAACTATACAGACTGTCGAGCTGCGTCCCAGTCAAGCTGTCCAGGTTACATGAGCCAAGAATTATAATGTCATACTTATTAAAACCGTCCCGGTCGCCGGGTAGTTTGACATAGCCAGACCTTTTGTACGCGTCTTCGGATAAGCCGGGCGTTTTGATGACATCCAATGCTAAACTCAATTGAATCTTATTGTCTCTTGCCAAAGCCTGCCGAACTTTGCCGATATTGAAACCTGCCTGCTGTGAGTAGAAAAGAACCCTGAGTCTGGTATCTTCAACAACCTCCACCATTGTGCTGCGAATGTTGTTTGCCGGATTTACTTCCTGTTCGAGGGCTTTTGCCCGAGCCGAAAGAGTGTAACTGCCAAGTCTTTCGGCGCCGATCGTGAAGTCGAGCGTTATATCTTTAGTAACCATAGGTGAAGAAGAGCGCCTTTGGTTCTTTTGCGCAAATGTGCCGGCGGGAAGCTGTCTCGAATCTATTACATAATCGTCTTTGAGCAGCTCGATTGTTACGGGCTGATTTTGCAGATTCTTAGCGGTGACAACAACCTGTACCTTACAGGCCGTATCAATCGCTATCCGTGATGGTGCGCTTATTGATTTTATCGCTATGTCGGATTGCGGCTTCCGGGAACCGATACCGATAAGGAGAACCTGGAAATCTTCACTTCGAATTGGTAAATATGCGTTAATATTTTTGTCGTCGGCCTGACCGTCTGTGAAAATAACAGCTCCTGTAACCTTGTTTTTGTTGACTGTCTGGTTTTCATTAATTTTGTCAGGTGTTTGAAGGTTATCAGTCTGCGCATTTTCTGCGAAATCAGCTTCGTTCGCGATGTCATATTTTCGCAGCATTGTAAAGATGTTCTGCATATTCGTTTGCGGGCCCCAGCGTCGCAGAAAATCCGGGGAGCCGCTGTGATAGAAGCTGCGGTCAAATCCGAAGATTTTATAGTCGGGTCCATCCGGATCTAAAGGATGAAATTTTTCCTCAAATATGTTAAGCACTTTATCCAGCCGCGTTATTTGGCCATCTTCGACAATTGACATGCTTTCGCTGGTATCGAATAAGGCCAGCACCGAATTCTTTGAGACCGCCTCACTAATCTTAGGTCGTGATGGATTCCACAATATCAACAACAATATTAAAATCGAAATATATTGCAGCAGAATCAGCGGCAGCCTGTAGTGCTTTAGTTTTGCTTTTTGCAGTTCACCTGAATGAAAAGCAAGAGTAACCAGCACAGCAAAGATTATAAAAAGCAAGCCTGCAATAAGATGTCCCGGATAGTTTACGAATATCATTTTTTCACCGCTTCATGATCGAATTTGGCCGCGTTTTCAAAAAACTCGTTTTCCTGTCCATAAAACTTCACATCAGACGGTTCGTCCTCAATCAAGTGCTGCCTGTATTTTTTAGCATTAATAGCAATAGACCAGAATTGTCGAGCCATTTGCCTTGCTGCATCTGCAGGAGCCAGATTCGGGTTTCTGGTAAAAACCTGAGCCGCTGATGATGAAGCGCCCTTATCTTTATTTCTTACAGTAGCCCACTGGGGTTCCAGCATCCTCTCAAGCAGACGCTTCGCCGCTTCAAGCCGTGCCAAC
Organism: Planctomycetota bacterium; assembly: GCA_013202635.1. Classification (GTDB taxonomy): domain Bacteria; phylum Planctomycetota; class Phycisphaerae; order Sedimentisphaerales; family Anaerobacaceae; genus NIOZ-UU13. The sequence goes on along the minus strand of JABMRO010000215.1, from coordinate 246 downwards.
ATTTCCTCACGCTCTATGGGTGTGACAGACTCATCGAGAGCGTTTGCATCATCAGAGAGCTGCTCAGCCATTTCCTGAGCCTTTTGTGCGATTCTTTGTTCGTCGCTGAATGTAAGCTCATCATCAAGTGTCTCTTGAGCAAGACCCAACTGGCGCTCGGCTAATTCCATTAGTTCAACAGCTTCATTCGATTTTCTCCTGTCCATATCCGTTTTATAGCGTGCCTCGGTCAGCCTGTCTTGAAAG
>JABMRO010000214.1 GCA_013202635.1 Planctomycetota bacterium | reverse complement strand
TCATGCGAGAGCCAACCTTGTGGTGGACTAGTTGGATAGAATCATCGTTGAATTTTTGATAGAAAATCTTAAAGAAGTTTACAACCCCGCCCCAATGTTCAAAATCCTTAGAAGTGATTAGTACCTTTTTAGAGGAATACATCTCTATCAAAACCTAATATAATTGAACGCGCAGAAATTACTACCACGACTATTATTACGATAACTTACGTTTTTCTGCCTCACTTTTTTCTACGTCGTATTAGAATCTCTTGCGCGCAATAACAATCACTGTTTGTGGTTGTACCTTTTTGGGCATCATATGTTGCATCCAGTACCTGATAAGATATAAAAAGTAATGATAAGCAATCATAATTAACCATTTGAATGGAATTCTTTACCTTATAACGCTTGACTTATAAGTTAATGGTACAGTAGTGCTCTCTGAAAAAAAATCACACGGCATCTAACATATCTGTTCCACTGTAGTAGCCGGGCGATCATGCTTCACGTCAAAGAGAATGCCAGCAACAATCAACGGTACATACAGATAATGCGTTACAAAATGATTGAGAACATTTTTCTTTCTTATAGCTCCCCAAAACAGGTCAAATATCATTATAAATGAAACAGCAACCACTGTATAGAGGAAAGACGTAGATAGAAAGCCAGTCAGCAAAAACCCAACTATGAACAGTCCATACACCACAAACCCTGCCAGAAACCCACGGTTCCGCCAGAGCAACGATAACGCAACTTTAGGCCGATCCAAATTCTTGCGAATCAGCATTCCGAAACACAAGGGAATTCGCTTTTTTAGGTGTAGCCACGGCCTTTCGTTATAGGTCAAGGTATGATGGGTGCACATCGTAACAGGAAGTGCTAAGAGCCGTCCATAGCGGTGAAGGCGAAGGGTAAAATCGATATCTTGATTCCTAACCATCCGCTCGTCCCAAGGCCCGACCATTTCACGGACTTGACTCTTTACAATGAAATTACCCCCACACCAGTTGATCTCTGTCAGTCTCGGGTAGTATCTATGATACGACAGAGGCTTTTTGATTTGCTTGTAATCATCAGAGTAGACAATTTCCTCCACTCTTCCAGTAACCGCCGCTGCATCGCCCGATTTCATCTTGTCTAAAGACTCCGATATGAAATCCGGACAAAGTTCAACATCGCCATCAACAAAAAAGATATACTCCTTGGCCGCATATCTTAGACCAATATTTCTTGCGACCGCTGCATTAACATGACCAGAACATCGAATTATACTGTAATTCTGAACTTTGCCGATATAACCTTTCATGACATCAAGGGTATCATCTGTGGAACCCGAATCAACACAGATAACCTCGCACTCTCTAAGTGGCATGGAAGCAATCGATCCGAGGCATTTTTCTATAGCGAAGGATTCGTTTCGTGCAATAACAATAAATGATATATCTCTTAAAATCATTTGCCTAAGCTCCTCTTCGAAGGGCAGTACGCTTCTGTTAGTTTCAGACGATATTGATTACATAGACACAAATCTCGCAGATGCTTGAGGGCCTGCTGCGTGCATCAGAACAACCGTCTTATTCTTGTGTTTACCACATTAGCCATGTTTCTTTCCGCTGACTTCTCTTCCCTTGGGAAGTATTTGAAGTAGCTGGTAGTACAACCTGATTTCATCTGTAGCACAAAAATAGGAATAGCGGCGATCAAAGCAATAAACACGGCAGAATTTGACAATGCTGAGCTAATCATCGAATGAAGAAAAGGGATACAAAACAGAGGCAAAACAGCATTTCCATTCACTACGCCAAAGAGGATTTGGATTCGTCTTCGGAAACGCCAAAACAGAAAGAAAGGAGAGAAGAATAGAACAGTGCCAATCAGACCGGTTTGCGAGAGTAAATCAAGGAAAATATTGTGAGCGTAAACGCTGCCACCATCACAGTAAAGGCAATGGCCGATCCTTCGAAGTTGCCTTCTGCTACGTTGTAGCTACCGATAGCAAAGCTTACCAGTACTACAATTCCCATTAAAAACGATTTGATATTTTTCATTTTGATTTTTCAGTTTAAAATTTTCGTTGTCTTTTTTTATTTGATCTGTCGATTTCTATC
>JABMRO010000213.1 GCA_013202635.1 Planctomycetota bacterium | reverse complement strand
GGGTGGTCAAAAAAGAATTGAAACTTCCACTGTATTACACGGGGCTTACCAAAACAGCACGTATTCGCCGGCAGCAGGGCAAGAGCAGGAATTACAAACTTGATCGCGAATATAACGTCAAAATACCGATTGAAATAGCCCCCAAAGGGATTACCTGGTTTGTTGTGGAATAGTGACGGAGCAGGCTGGGCTTTTATGACTACATCTTCTCGTATTTGACTACGGCCCGGTAGAGACCATTGATGCGTTTGCCGTCAACGATTGTTGGGGAATATTTTTCGTTTCTCGGCTGAAGACGAATTTTATTATCCGACTCGAAGAACGCTCTCTTGAAGGTTGTTTCGTGCGGCATTGCGAAACGGACAAAGCAGTCATCGCCATTATGCACCTCGGTGGCGGGTGAGAATATCACTATATCACCCTCGTGAAATTTCGGCTCCATAGAATCGCCGACAACCCGGACAGCAAAGGTGTTGGGGTCGTGCAGATCCGGACAGCGAATATAATCATCGGCTATGCCCACAGGATAGTCGAGGTCGTTGAAATCAGTAGGATATCCGGCTGAAACTTTGTTTATCACGGGCACTAACCGGCCGGGCGCCAGAGGTAATTTTTCCTGCTCGACGTTCAAGTCACTTTCAGCAAGAAGCTCGGTCAGCCGGTTTGCATCAGCTTTTTTATCAATAAGGTTTTTGGCAATTTGCCGCCATTTCTGATTTTCGGCCTCGGCGGACTCATATTCCTGGCGAACATCGGCAGGCAGACCTTCTATATGAGCAATGTGCAGCAACAGGCCCGAGTCAAACTCAAGTATCTTTTCAAGTTTGGTAAGCAGCTCGTCGCTGGGTGGATTCTTTACCTTGCCGGTTTCGATAGTGGACAGGTACGGCTTTGAAAAACCGATGCGATTACTGACTTCGTCGAGAGTCAGATGTAACTGCTCACGTTTTTTTCTTATAATTTGTCCCAGAGACATATCAGGTCCTTAAATTTTTTAATCGCTAATTAACTTCTATAAGCTCGTAACTGCTGCTTCCCAGGCCGATTCGCTCGGCGTGTTCGATTTGGTAGCGAGGATCAAGTTTATTATTTCCCAGGAGATCCGCAAGTTTTTTGCCCGCTTTATTTTCCGCCAAATCCAGCGTTGCCTTATCGAGAGCGACAGGGTCGGTCGATGCGGCTATGCCGATATCATCAACTATTTTATCCATATCCGGCGTGTTAAAACAATCGCAATCTTTAGTAACCGACATTAAAAAGTTGAAAAAGGCCGCCCTGTTTTCTTTGCCCTTCAATACGCCCAGCGCGTGTTCAGCGATACTCTTTTGCAAGACTTCGTCTTCTTCGCCCCAGTTGCAGATGACGGCGCCGAATCTGCAAGCGGCCATACACTCGGCACAGCCTATACATTTATCTTCGTCTATGTGAGCTTTGACATCGTCAAGTGTAATTGCATCGGCGGGACAATGCTCATAACACACACCGCATCGTGTACAATCGTCGCCGATACCGAGGTTAAGGGCGGCGTGCTGTCTCATCTTGCCTCTCTTACTCGCACAGCCCATACCCAACGTTTTGAGGGTGGCACCGAGGCAGGCCGCGACATGGCCGGTCAAATGAGCCACCGAAAGGAGCGACTGGCTTTGAACTATACCGGAAGCAATGAAAACCTGCTTATCTATTTCGCCGTCTATCTCAACCGGCGTCTCACTTGTTCCTAACAAACCATCGGGCACAACGAACGGAATCCCCAAAACATCTAAATTAAAGCCATGTTCGATAGCCAGGGCGGTATGGTCGATGGCATTGTGTCTTCGCCCGACATATAATGTGGTCGTGTCGGTTACGAATGGTTTTGTTTTCAAGGCAATCAACTCATCCACAAGCCCCTTAATGCACGGAGCCTTTGTGTATGTGTTGTTGCCGGCTTCACCAACGTGAACCTTAATAGCCGTACAATCATTTTCCTTAAAGCACTCTGCAAAAGAGCCTGCCTTAAACAGCTTTCGTGCCTTTTCGGAAATCACCTGCTCGCCGTCACTAATAGATGCTTTAATAAAATATACTTTAGAAGCCATAAAAACCACCATTTGAGATTAAACAGAATAACCGATTATTCTACAATGGTTCATCATTATAAAACAACACGCTTATTATATTGTTTTTTCACCTAACTGCAAGAAATGTTTAGAAGCTGTTTCAATACTCAATTTCCGCTATGAAAGCAGATGCTCAATCAATATTTTTATACCAAGGCCGATAAGTACCAGTCCGCCGACGGCTTCGATTTTGTTTTCGAAAAAGTGTCCGAATTTTTTGCCGATGCAGACACCAAGATACGACAACACAAAGGTTACCAGGCCTATTATTATCACCGCCGTGATAATCGAATTGGTGATAAATGAAAGCGTAATACCAATCGCCAAGGCATCGATACTGGTCGCAATAGACAGAACAAGCAAAACAAAGAGATTCGACGGGTCGAATTTTTCTTCGATCGATTTTATCTTGAACGACTCATAAATCATTTTGCCGCCGACGGCACTTAAAAGGCCAAAGGCAATCCAATGGTCATAACTTTCTATGTACTGCTTTACACTTAAGCCGGCCATAAAACCTATCAACGGCATAACCGCCTGAAAACCACCAAAGAAAAGGGCCATTCGCAAGACGTGCTTTACGTGCAACTGCCTGTATGCGCTGCCGCTGACAATAGAGACTGCAAAGGCGTCTATCGCCAAGCCAACGGCTATTACTATGATCGTAACCAAATCCATATAACGTCTTCAGAAGGTTCTGTCTCTATTCGGCTTTCATTATTCCATCGTTCGTCAGGTCTTCGCCAATTTTTTGGCCGGGTTTTACAACCAGGAACTCGCTGTCGTGCCAGTGGCCGTCAATAAGCTTTTGCATAAGGGCAGGACTGCCCTTTAGCTCGTCGTAGTTCCAGTGAAGATATTCGGCACAGCGTTTGGTATAATTTTTATATTCACTGGAATCCGTAAGCCCCCAATCGATAAAGGTAGCCCAACTGTACTCCTTTATCCAGCTTTGCTCTACTTCCATGAGATATTGAGCGTTATCATCACCGTATTTTTCCTTATACTCTTCGAGCAATTTCTCATAGCGTTCTTTGCCTGGCTGCTTACCGGACTCTATCCAGCCGGGGCTATACCAATAGACACCGCGGTGGGAGTCGAAGTACTCCTGGTATTTGTCTTTCGAGCCAAGCAGAAGCGTAATGCAATCATGGCCCCTCGGGACAACAATGGGGATTTCTGCCGACAATCCTACGATGCCGTTACTGCAAAGACCATAACCGAGCAGTGAAGCATCATAGGGACGTTTCTGAATGTCGCAGGTATTTTCGAGAGCTTTCCTGACTTTAGTGCGAAGCCTATCGGGCTCATCATGCAGGCCCTGCTCCATTAAAACCACATCAATAACATTTTTAGAGCGGGCAGCGCAATAATACGCTTCCCTCTGCATTACTTTACAGGTTATAAACTGAAGTCTCATCTAAGGTTTACACACTTTGCACGGCCTTTTGCCGGCCTGTATCGCTTCGTCTCTGCTGTTGTAACCTACGAGGTTTTCCGGCTTGATTCTTTTTGCCGAACGACACTGAGGACTGTGGAAGACCTGGCTGTTCTTTGACGATACATATTTGTACCGGGCTGCAATGCCGGAACGGATTTGTCCTTGTGGAGCTGTCACCGAAACAGTATTCCTGGCATTGGTACCGGACGGCTCACCACTAAGCGAATTTGCCGTGCGGTAGTCTCTGATAAAATTATCGGTCATGATCTTCAGGTTTGCCGGTACTGCTTCGGTAAGCCTGTTCTTGGAACCGTGAGCGAGCCATGCAAGCTCCCACGTAACAGCATCAATTTTGGCCTCAGGATTTCTTTCGAGAGTTACTGTTTGAACGAAACAAACTTTTAGGTTGTAAATGAATGTTTTCAGATCAGACGGCCTGTAAACTTTGATTAACACCTTTAGTCGGCAACGGCCCGGCACCGTCCCCCAGAGCTGTCCGGGCATAATCTTAATGGCGGTTTCCTCAAGCTGCTTGACAATATTTTCTCTAATGTCCTGTTCCTTCAGGCCCGCCTCTTTAGCATCCTGAGAACAGACCACATCAACAGTTAATGCGCGAACGCCTTTTAAAGACACCTGCCGGGGATTTAGTTTCGCTGAAGAATTTGCCGTTAATCCGGCCAAAAGACACATCGCAATCACAAATTTTAATTTCATTTTTCTGTTGGTTCTCATATTTTTCCTCTCTTTCCGCACATGCACTTTGAGCAATAAAATCTTGCTCTATAAGCGCCAAAAAAACTTAAATTTTAATACCTTAGCCGGTACCTAATGCTTTGTTTACCGCGGCTTTCATTTTAGCCCGTCCGGTCCTTGCCACTTCGAGCGGATCCTGCTCCCAGTAGGTCGGATTGAACAGCTCCAGTGAAAGCACCACCCTGTTGTTGTTGGCATGCAGGTCTCGAAGAATTTGAGTCAGTGGTGCGATGCCGTCGCCGGGATAGACACGGTCACGGTCGCCTATCGTCTCTCTCGGCGGGTCAGCAGGATAGTCATTTAAATGAAAGACCTGGATGGCTTTGGGGCTGAGCAGCTTAAATCCGTTAAAATCTGAGCCGCCCTTGTAGGTATGATAGACATCCGGCAACAGACAGGCCTTTGGGTGGCCGCTTTCAATCACCACGAACATCGCCTGACCCAATCGGTGCAGGTTCTTCGAAGAACCCCATACCTCAACTTGCGGCACAACGCCCATTTCGTCGCCAAGCTCCAACAATGCTCTGTACCGCCCGGCCGCCTTCATAAGGTCAAGTCCTGCTTCTCTGGTAGCACCGGCCGGCGGGGCCGCGATGCGCTTGCCGCCAATCCGGGCCAAGACATCCATATCCCGTTTGTTTTGTTCCAGAGCTTTGGCACGCACACCATCATCGTCCACAATCCACTGAGAAAAAGCGATGGCACTTTCGACGGTCAACCCGAGGTCGGCGATGCGTCTGCGAAGTTCTCTGAGACTGCCGCCGCTGTTTGCATAATCGTGGATTTTATGAACCCAGGGCTCAATAGCATGGTAGCCGGCTTTGGCGGTAATCTCGATTTCCTTATCCAAACTCAGTTTCTGACCGCGAATCGTACTGGTATTGAAACAGTAGCTAAACGGCAATGTTAGTTTCGAGGATGTTTTACCTGCGCCCTGAGCGACTGTAATAGGGCCTGCGGCCATAGCAGCGCCGGCACCGGCCATAAACCGGCGGCGAGAAAGGCTGTTTCTTTTCATAATCATCTCCTGTTTTTGTAAAGATATTTCCAATGAGCTTACGCAATAAGGGCAAAGGCATCGCTGACCACCATGCCCTCTTTGATACCCAGAGCGGAGGCTTTCTCGTTTGCCTTTGTAACCTTACGGTCAGAGAAACGTTCCAGTGTGCCTATCGGATTATCCGGCGTGCTTTCCACTATCGCCGCTGCGACACCGTATCCCTCGCAAGCATCGACATCAATCGCAGGACAAGCCAGGAAGCCTTTGGAACCGGCCACCAACAGAATATTGAATCCAGCCCATTTGGTCTGTACGCCTTCAACTATACCTTTTGGCGTTTGATATGTTTTTGCGTGCACTTGCATAATTATTTTCCTCGCTAACGCTGCTAAAAGTTATCACTCCTGTCGAATCAGGCGCAGGAATTCGCACGTAAAGGGCGATGCGGATAAATCATACCGGCCCATTGAGATGCTCGGTAATTTCGGACAGTTTCTCGTCAAGCAACTCTTTACTGCCGGCTTCAACAATCAGTCGCAGCAGCGGTTCGGTATTGCTTGGACGACAATTAAACCACCATTCCTTATATCCAACAGTAACGCCATCCAAATGGTCGATTCGGCCTTCACTGTGTCTTTTTGTAAGTTCATCTATTTTTGCCTGCTTATCCTCTACTCCAAAGTTTATTTCTCCGCTGCTGGAGTATCTTCGCAACGGCTTGATTAGCTCGCTCATCGGGATACCGGCTTTACTGACGATATTCATCACGTGCATGAGTGTAATCATGGCTGAATCGGCATAGTAGTTGTCCGAATAGTAGAAGTGCCCGGAAAGTTCTCCGCCGAATACGGCGTGTGAATCCCGCATGGCCTTTTTCATAAAAGCATGTCCGACTCTTTCCCTTCGCGGTGTTCCGCCGTACTTGATAATCTCTTCCATAACAACCCTGCTGCTGCGCAAATCGTAAACAACCACCGACCTGGGTTTTTTCTCTAAAAAATACGGCACCATCAGAGCCACAATCAAATCGCAACTGACAGTATCACCTTTTTCATCAACCATCATCATTCTATCAGCGTCACCGTCAAAACAGACCCCGAAATCACATTTCTTTTGCCTTACCGCTGTTTTTATCTCATCCAGATATTTTTCAACCAGAGGATTCGGGTCATGTTTAAATTCGCCGGTGTGCTCGAAATTAAGAGGCACGATTTTTACAGGCAGGTTGCCAAAAATGGCCGGAATGGTCTTGCCCGCCATTCCATTAAAAGCGTCAACAGCAATCTTCATCTTTTTTATATTAGGTCTGAGAAACTTCAGCACGTGATTTTTGTATTCGCTGGTCAGGTCACATTTCTGCACAGAACCGGTAGCTTTGCCCTTTGTATGAAGTAAAGCCATTGCGACATGTTTTATATCCTTCAGGCCGGTATCAGCGCCAACCGGCCTGGCCTGGAGGCCGGATATTTTAAAGCCGTTATACTTTGCCGGGTTATGGGAAGCGGTAACCTGCACGCCGCCACAGGTGCCAAGATGATTGATCGCGAAATACATCTGCGGGGTATCAACCATTCCTATATCAATCACATTCGCACCGGTGGAGTTCATTCCTTTAATAAGCGCCTTTGTAAGCGCTTCGCTGTGTGTTCTCATGTCGCGACCGACACACAGGGACTGAGCCTTTGCCTGGCCCCGCTCATAACCGCTAAGCAGCGACCGCAAAAACCTCGCCGTGGCACAGCCTATCTTCCATGCACCTTCTTCGTCGATCTGGTCGGGATAAATACCCCTTATATCATATGCTTTGAAAATTGCCGGGTCCATCTTATCGACTCCTATAGCGTTTAGCATAT
>JABMRO010000212.1 GCA_013202635.1 Planctomycetota bacterium | reverse complement strand
GAATTAATCCGGATAGCCGTCGGGGTGCTCGTTATGCCATTTCCAGGCGCTGGAGACCATTTCCCGGAGTTCAGGCTTTTCGGGTTTCCAGCCCAATTCATTCCTGACCTTTGTGGCGTCGGATGTTAATATCGGCGCATCACCCGGCCGATGTTCTGTAGTTACCACCTTAAAATCTTTGCCGCTGACCTGCCTGACTGTTTCGATTACTTCTCGAACTGAAAATCCCTTTCCGTTGCCGAGGTTATAAACTAATTCACGCTTTTGGTCCAGCTTGTTCAGTACGAGCAGATGTGCTCTGCACAAATCGTCAACGTGAATGTAGTCTCGAATACAGGTTCCGTCCGGCGTATCGTAATCGGTTCCGAAGATTTTTATTTCGTCGCGTTTTCCCATTGCCGCCTGTATGGTCAATGGAATCAGATGTGATTCAGGCCTGTGGTCTTCGCCGATAGTGGCATTGTTTCCCGCACCGCAGGCGTTGAAATATCTCAGCGATGCGTACCGCAGTTTTTCCGCACGGCTCTGATAGTAACACATTCTTTCAACGGCCAACTTTGTTTGTCCGTAAGGATTGATTGGTTCAGTCGGGCAATCTTCTGCAATTCCCCCGCCGATGGATTCAGGTATGCCGTAAACTGCTGCGGTACTGCTGAACACAAACTTTTCCACGCCAACCGCTTCCATTGCCGACAACAGATTTTGAGTACAGCTAAGATTGTTGCGATAATATTTGAGTGGCGCCTGAACCGATTCACCGACTTCGATAAAGGCGGCAAAGTGCATTACCGCTTCTATATCATATTTCTTGAGCGTTTCGACAAGTAGCTCATAATCGCCCAGATTACCTTCGACGAACTTTGTATGTCCAATCGCTGCTCTATGGCCCTTGCTGAGGTTGTCATAAACCACCGGCTCATACCCTTCGGAGTTAAGCATGGCCGTCATGTTGCTGCCGATATATCCTGCTCCACCGCAAACCAGTACTCTCATATCTCTTTACTCGCTGTTTGCCCGGATACGATTTGCTGTTCAATCCGCTTGAGAATCTCTGCTGTAAGCTGCTCGTCCTTGCCCAAATCTATCCAGGCCATATCAGCTTTCTGTTCAGGGTGAAGTTGTATCTTCTGCAATGCCGGGCCGCTGGTTGAAAACAGATCGTATGCGTGTGCGCTGCTCCTGACGTTGCGCTCGGGCAGTGATAATCTGTATATCTGCACGTCGCAATTGATATATAAAACCTTGTCTTGTTCTTTTATGTTCAATTCTACGACTCTTCTAACACTGTGCAGGTTGTTTAAAAGCCAGTTGTCGGCCCCTGCATTATCACTGCGCCAGAATTCGAAGAATTGCGCCCCTTGTAATGGTTTTGTCCTTATAAAGCCGTTTTCGTCGTTAGCTTTATCTATGGTAAAATGCATTTTAACCAATACGTCTTCGGCCATCTCCATTACCCGGAGTTTATCGATATTTTCCATAAGGAGCGGCTCTGCCTTTGGGTATTGCTGCTGTTCGGTACAGCCCGCCAAAAGCATACCGAAGACTAAAAAAAACAGATTAAGGACCACCCACGTTTTCCTGTCGAAGACAAGAGTGGGCGTTTTTCTTGTGCCTTGCGCCTTTATTTTTAAATATTGTCTTGTTTTGCTCGTTTGCATTTGCGGTCCATTCGTTTTAGGATTTCTCTATAATTTGAGTGATTATATCTTCAGGTAGCTGTTATCTCAAGCCTGTTAAAGATTTTTTTGTCGGGCAATCCGCCCTGCCAAGGTATGTACCTTTTGAACTCGACAGCAAATTGTGTGTTACAAATAAGTTCTTTTAATCTTTATGAGCCGGATTAGCGAGAGATATTGCCGGTTAAAATGTAATTTATTAGTGCCGGATGTCCGCTTTCAATCGCCCTCGCTGGAAAAGTTTTGGTAGATTGTATCGGAATTTTGGTATAGAATTTTACCTTAAACAACTTTACCCGAAGATAAGTTTGATGTATGCGTGTGATTTTATGAAGGTTTTAGTTGCGGAACAGTGCGGGTTTTGTCACGGTGTTAGAAACGCCATCAGTGTGGCTGAAAAAACACTGGCGCACCATAAGCGTGGAAACCACGTTTATAGTCTCGGCCCGATTATTCATAATAAAGACGAGGTGGAGCGCCTGGCCAAAGTAGGGCTAAAAACCGTAGACAAGGTAGAAGAAATTCAGTCGGGAACGGCTCTTATCCGTTCTCACGGAGCTGCTCCTGAACAAATAGCCAAGCTCGAAGAAAAAGGGCTCAGTATTGTTGATGCAACTTGTATATTGGTTAAAAGGGTGATAAATAAAAAGGCTACCTGTCCAAACTATTTTTGGTAGTTTATCGATCCAGATACTGAAGTTAACATACAAAAAATATTTTTTAT
>JABMRO010000211.1 GCA_013202635.1 Planctomycetota bacterium | reverse complement strand
TGGCCGACAGCCCCGGACGGCGATGGCGAATCCCTTACACGCAAGGTCTCATCCGATTACGGCAATGACCCCGACAACTGGACCGCCTCTGCACCATCGCCCGGATTATAATCAGGACTTGGGCTTATAGTCGGGATTGGGTGTGGGCATTTGTGCATCCACATCTTTTCGCCAGTCTATCAGCATTTTGTGCAGCTCGGCGGCTTTGCCGGGCATCTTCTCAGCAATATTATTCTTCTCACCGATATCTTGTTTAATGTTGTATAGTTCCAGGTGATTGTCTTCATAAAATTCAATGAGCTTATAATCTCCGGCTCGCACGGCCCCGCCGGGGCTGCCGCCCTGATTACCATAGTGTGGATAGTGCCAGAATACGGCTTTTCGCGGCAGGGATTTTTTACCTTTGAGCAGCGGCACCAGGCTTACGCCGTCGATATGCTGTTTTGGTTTGGGTGGAAGAGATGCTATTTCAAGCATCGTTGGGTAGAAGTCCGTACTGATTACTGTTTCACTGCATAGGCTGCCGGGCTTGGTTACGCCGGGCCACTTTATCATCATCGGCTCGCGGATTCCGCCTTCGTACAGCCATCCTTTACCCGCCCGCAGCGGCAGGTTCGATGTTGGGTGGCCTTCGGATGTGCTTAGTCCGCCGTTGTCGGACATAAACATGACCACCGTGTCATTAGACAGATTCAATTGATCCAGGGCGTTTAGGACTTTGCCTACGGCCTGGTCCATCGCTTCTATCATCCCGGCGTACACGGCGTGGTTCTGAATTAACCGTAGCTTTCGACTTCCCTCGGCGCCCCATACTGGAGTCTGAGAGATTACGGTCTCGGCTTTCTCCTGATATTTACTCTTGAGGTCCGGCCGGGCCATTAGTGGTGTATGAACCGAATAAAACGAAAGATAAGCGAGAAATGGTTTGGTCCGATGGTCTTCGATAAATGCGGCGGTTTCCGAGGCCAGCCTGTCCGGCAGATGTTCGCCATCGGGGCCGTCTTTGAGGCGGGGATTACCATAGGGTGAGAAGTACCTTTTGCCGCCGTAAGGTCCGCCTCTATCGATGCCGCCTTTGTTAACGTCAAAGCCCTGATTTTCCGGCCAGAAGCCCTCCTTTCCGAGGTGCCATTTGCCTGCGAAGAAGGTTGCATAGCCGGCTTCTTTCAGCGTCTCGGCTATTGTTACTTCGGCCAGCGGCATCTGGTCGAGGTATTCAGCGGGATTCAATTTTCCCCGCCGCCCGCCTTTGAGATAATCTGTCAGGTTCAACCTCGCAGGGTATTTACCCGACATTATACTTGCCCGTGTCGGTGAGCAGACCGGACAGGCGGCGTATGCATTAGTGAATCGCATACTGCCTCTGGCGAGTTTATCAATGTTGGGAGTTTCATAAAAGCTGCTGCCGTAACAAACGAGGTCCTTCCAGCCTAAATCGTCAACGAGGAAAAAAACGAAATTAGTTTTTTTCTTAGGCTGTGAAGTTGTTACGTTACATCCCGGAACGAGCATCGAGGCTGCTCCCAGCCCCATCATTTTCATAAAGTTGCGTCTGTTAAGAAAAGCGTCTTTCATAGTGCTTCCCTTATAAATGGTTTTACAGGATTTTTTCATGTGCAATTTTGTAGGTTTTAAGGCGGTTTGTCAAATCGCTTCTGGAGAGAAATCGCTGAATCAATTCGGCCAGGCCAGAGGAAATGTTTCGGCGCGGGGGTGGGCGTCAACGTGGCCGTCCAGAAAAGCGCAGTTGCCTTTGCCTCCCAGCGGGTCCTGGGACGGGGCATAATGAAAACCGCCAATGACATCCCAGAACTCTCCGACGCCTTCCGGGCCGGGTTGAATAAGCCGGTAGCTTCCGGTTTGGCTGAGCCAGCCTTGTACCATGGAGTCATCGCCTGGAATCATGTACGTATCATTCAGGCCGGAGATGTTGTATCGCGTATCTACCAGAGCACTTTCCTCGGTGAAGGAAAATGTTTCCGCAAGGTGCTTAACTTCAGAGAGCTTTTTTACGGCCGAATTCCTGACGCCGGTGCTCGGACTGCCCAGATAAGCGTTCATGGTATAATTATACCATGGTTTGTAGTTTCTGAGATTACCGGCATCGGCTTGATAAAAATGGTCCTGGGAGGCTCTTACAGCTATGCGTTTAAAAGTCGGGCAGATAAAGGCTTTAACATTTTGTAAATAGTGGAAGAATGAGCTTGCATATTCCGGATGTTCTTTAAGGTACAGGTCACCATTGCACCATCGAAGGTGGATGGGGCTGCTGAGTCCTGACTCTATCGGATAGGGTGCTGTCTGTGAAAAGTAACAACTTTCCGGTATACAAAATCTGTCGTCATTATCATCGGCATACATTTGTATCGCAAGTGTATAATTCTTCAGGTTCGATTTACAAACTATTCGCTGCCCCTGTTCTCTGGCCTTATTAAGAGCCGGCATAAGGATTGCCATCAGCACGGCAATAATAGCGATTACGACCAAAAGTTCAATTAGTGTGAATCCTTTTTTACTTCGCATCGTAATAACTCCTCACTAAGTTTTTGTTTTCAGCCGGATGCTCATCGATATTATCAAGTGTGCATTATCATTTTACTTTTTTAGTTATATTTTTGCAAGCAATAAGAGCGGAAATATCAGTGCTTGCCGGTGCCGATGCAATACAGGTGTTTATCTGCTCTTATGAAAAACTGACCATTGCTGATAGCCGGTGAGGCGTAGGTATTTTCTCCCAACTCATTGCGCGCAACGATATCAAGTTCCTCTCCCGGCCTGACGACTGTCATAATACCTTTGTCGGATAAGAAGTACACCAAACCGTTAGCCGATACCAGAGAAGCACTATAGTGTCGGCCCAATCGCTGCCGCCAGAGGCTTTTTCCGGTCTTTGCCTCGAAGCATGTTGCAATTCCGGGATCGGAGACGATTAGAAAGTACGGACCAAAGGCAATCGGACTTGGCACGTATGAACAGTCCCGGTCTTTCTGCCAAAGAACATGCGTATCGGTTACGTTGCCATGTCCGTTCGGGCGAATCGCCTGTATAAAATGTTTGGGATAACCGCATGTCATAAACAGCAGTTGCCCGTTATAGACTATTGATGCAACGTACTGTTCGGTCGGCCCGTCACTGAGCCAGTGCTGCTCGCCTGTGTCTGGATCGTAACTGGCCACGCACATGGTTCCAGAAAGAATCATCTGGTTGCGTTGGTCAATTCGCCGGATAATCGGAGTGCAGTAGCTTCGCGTTTTGTTGGGCCGGGGAGTTTTCCAAATGGTTTTTCCAGTTGTGCGATTAAGGGCGACGATATACGAGGGCCCATCGTGGTCGCCATTGACGATGAGCTTGTCTTTCCAGATGACCGGGCTTGAACAATATCCGTGCATACTTACAAACGCACCGGGGCGAACCTCCCATATTTTGTTACCATCAAAATCATACGCTGCTATGAACATCTTATCGACGTCGAGAAAACTGACATACACCCTCTCGCCATCTGTCGCGGGCGTTGACGATGCATAGCTGTTGAGGCGATTAATCCGTTCCAGCGGGGCTTCAAGGACTACACGCTGCCAGAGTATTTTGCCGTCTTTGCGGTCCAGGCATAGTAGTATGCGCTGCTTTTGTTCTTTACCGGCGGTTACTACAAAGATATGGTTTTCCCAGACAATCGGTGAAGCATGTCCCTTGCCGGGGACAGGAGTTTTCCACATAATATTTTGAGTATCACTCCATTTGAAGGGCACATTTTTTTCATTGCTTGTTCCGTCTCCTCGCGGCCCTCGCCAGCCGGGCCAGTTTTCAGCTAAAGCCGCATTCGATAGAGCGAACATCAGCGGCATAGCCAGACATACGAAAGTAATGATTTTTCGGTTGCTGATTTTATCAACTCCTAAAGTCTGCGTGTGTTTTACGTTGGATGAATATATTATTATTTATTTTAACCGTTTGCCTGATTTTCTGCAAGCAGCTTCACGGCGCGACGAGTTCTTCTTTAAGAATGTACTATATAGAAACTGCCCATTCTTTACCCGACTGAGTTATATTTTATCCTGACCAACGGTTTTACAGATTCAGGTACCGAGAAGGACTTCTTTGCCTTTTCCCTGTTGGATCAGTGGTACATAACTTTCCAGAGATTGCAGGACGGCCGAATCGGTCAGGTCGATAGTTGTCTTCTTTTCGTGTGCCATGTACCCAGCCATAACGAGCAAAGTAATTAGTCGGCCGTATTCGAAATCGAGCATACCATTTCTTCCCTGTTCAAAAGCTGATAATGCATCCCGCCATTCTGCTATATAACCATACAAATCCGGCTCATTGTGATGAAGCAGCAAGGCTCCGCGGCTGGCCTGAGATTTTTCGAGGGCAAGCTCGCTATCCGCTACGGCAGTTGCCGCCGCGTCGCTGATAAACAGACCCGCAGGTGACTGCAGTGAGTTGACGGTGTAGGAATAACCCGGACCGAAGGCCTCCATAAGGAGTCTTAGGCCGGGTGCGTCATACATCCATGAGTTTGTGGCTTGTGATATGCTGCAAACTCCGGTCTCGGGGTCTTTGAACTCTATGGTAACGTTCGAATAGTCCTCGGCAGGTGTGGCTTTGTAATCTACGCCTCTTTCCTTCAGTTGGCTAATCCACGGCTCTTTGCCCCACTTGAGCAGAGCCATATTAGCAGTAGCTGAAACAGGCGTGAGGTGGTCAGGCGGTTTGCCGCTCGGCGTCAGCATATACATACCGACGGCTACACTGTGACAGCCCATATCACAGCAAACACCGCCTCCCTGCCTTGTTGGGTCCCAGAACCATGGCTCATGTGGTCCGCCGTGCTCTTCAGCGCTTCGGGCCAGATGCACGGCACCCATGTTTTGTTCGACTGCTGCGAGCTGTAGCCGGGCCTCAACTACAGAGGGCATGTGAAGCTGGTTTTCAAAGTAAGCAGTGGGCACGCCGAGTGCCTTGGCCATCCTTGCCATTACGTCAGCTTCCTGGAGGTTTCTGGCCAGAGGTTTCTCGCAAATGATCCCCTTAATTTCGGCGCCGCCTTCTACCGCCTTGGCTATGTTGCGCATGATTTCGAGGTGGGTAAAGTTAGGGGCAAAGATGCAGACCACGTCCACTGCGTCACAAAGTTCTGCAACGTTCTTGAAAACACGGGTATTGCCCAAACCATCTTCCTGAGCACGTTTTGCAAGGGCTTCAGCACCTTTTGGGGCGCAAACTCCGGCTAATTCGGCACCACGGACCGAACACAAAGATCTTTCGTGGAAACCGGCTACAAAACCAGCTCCAATCATTCCTATTTTTAACATTGTTGAGTTCCTTTCATAACAAGATGTTGCAGATGTTTTTTGGGCTTAACTTTTGTTTCTCAACGGACGTCCTAAAATAATCCAGGCAAAAGCAGCAGATACTTTTTACAGATGTAAAAAACTATTTTATATGCCTAATATCTACCCTACTTTTGATGATAGTACAACCGAAAAACAGGTGAAAATAACAGGAAATGGGCATTGTTTGTAGATTAATTGAGGTTATATGGCCTGGCCGGCAGGGGGCGAATGATAGTTTCAAATAAGACTGAGAATGGGGATTTAAAGGTGGATATCATAGCTGATATTGGGCTTTGAGGAGGTCAAGAG
>JABMRO010000210.1 GCA_013202635.1 Planctomycetota bacterium | reverse complement strand
GGCGCAGCGGCATCCTGTTCCAGGAGGTCCCGGACAATCTTTGTTTCCATGGCCAGGTCTTCCAAAATTATGCGGTCGGAAGCAATTTGTGACCTCAGGCTAAGTATCTGAAGCCTGGTTTGTTCCACGTCAATGAGAAATCTCCTCATCTCCGCGGCCCGGTTAATCTCTCGATCAGCCTCAGAAGCCAGTAGAGTTTCATGAGTGGGGACCAACTGCGCCACAAGATGTTCTATCTCCGCTGTGGTAGCGGCCAGTTGTGACTTCAATTCAGCCTCCAGCAGTTGTTCATTATCGAGTACAGTATCCACAACAGCTAATGTTTGTCCCACTTCAACCAGTTCAAACAAACTAACAGGTACACTTTTCAACCTCCCCGTGCAGGTGACAGCAATCTGACGGATCTGTCCCTGGGCAATGCCCAGGACTTCAAAACGTTGTGAGCGGCGAGTGAAAAGCCCAACCACGCATGCAACGGCACTTAGCCACACCAGGAAGGGTATGATGTGCCGGCGTAAACGAGAGAGATAACCTGTCGGGCTTATTATTTTCATACGCGGTTTAGACCTCCAGCAACTGTTCCTGCATTGTCAGACTGATATTCTCGATACCCTCGACTTGTTGCAGTTCGGACAACAATTGTTGGTTTTTTGCCGCATTTCGTATCATCAACTGATACGCGTATTCAACTTCGGCAGTACCAAAGCCACTGGCTTGTGCCGAGATGAGGGTAAAACTACCGCAGAAACGTTTGAGAATAGCGGAAATCGGGCTATCAGGCCCAATATGTCCTCTGAAACTAAACCTCAAAAAGCCGTTGTGCGGCTGATGTGTGCCGAAACCGGTAAGATATAAATATATTGCTATCAAGCTCAGAATCACAGTCCCGACAATAGCGACATCGTAACGCTGAGAACCTGCCGCCATGCCCACCACCAGCGAACAAAAAATGAAGGCTATGTCTCTGGTGTCTTTGATGATGTTTCGGAAACGTACAATCGCTAAAGCGCCCATAAGCCCTACAGCGGTGATGATACTGGTACCGATGACTGCCATAACCATTGCAACGACGACGGTGATTAGAACAAGCGATTGGACAAAGGATTTTGAATAAGACAGGCCGCTGTGAGTGAAGTAATAGACCCAGGCCAGGACCTGTCCGAGAGCAAAGGCAAGCAGTAAGGACAAAAGGACTGCCTCGGGTGTAAAAACCCCACCCGATGAGGAAGGACCTTCCAGTATTTGCCAAATTCTATCCATAGTTTACTATCCTGCTGACTGGGGAGCACAAAACTTTAACAAACAAGAATCTCGAATTGACGAAGCATACTTTGATATTGACTGTTGCCGTAAGTTGAAGTACTTGACCATTTGGCTCAGCCATATAGGGTAACGACCGGTAAATTTGATTTCCAAAACGACACCGCCTGTTGTATAGGGATTACGCTGCCAGCCGCCACCGCTAAGCCTGACTTCAGGCAGGTTGGTAATATTGTAAGCAAGCTCACGATCAAAGGTTACTCTTACTTTGGTTTCTGTGCCGCCTTCGTATGCCTGCCGGGTGTAACGAATTAATACCACAGGCCTGGCTCGGATATTGTTCATATACAACTGGAATTGATTGATTGTATCTGTGTCGGCGGTATAATTCTGCGGCGGCAGAGGCAGGCCTCCGAGCAAAATTGGCACATCGCGATTCATAACACGGGCCCGGCTTTTCATAATGATAGTATTTATCCGGCGCTTAATCTCAAAAAAGCGAGGATAATCCGGCTCATCGGTGTAACTGCGGATTCGAAGTTTGTAGCGGTTTTGATGTCCTCCGAGACTTTCTTTGCAGAGTTGCAGGTCGCGAGAATCCAGATAAAGACTTACTATCGGGTAATCACGGCTTCGATGCAATTTACAGTAGCGGTCCAACGGCAGGTAGGGCTTAATAAACTGGGCAATCGCCTCGGCCTTTGACTCACTAATGTGGTATTTAAGCTCATGGCGGCATTTGAGAGTGCGGTCAGTCATTTTATCCGGTCCGGATGTCCGGCAAAGCACAGCTTTGACGGATTTGCATGACGGATTAGAAGGGGTCTTCGACTGTGTGTCACGGCCATCCTGGCCGTGTTTTTCACGGGCTGGAAGCCCGTGAAAAGTCGGTTTTAATGATTTACCCTCAAACATAAAAACTTTCTCCGCCCCCGCTCTTGCTTTCACCTGCCCCCGCGTCTCCCGACGCGAGTCGGAGCGGCGGGAAAGAAAGCTCGGGGGCGGTCGCTTACGCCCTTTAGCATTTATTATCGGTCTTTTTTACCACTTAGCCCTAATACGTCTGATAAGAGCCGTCCGGCATACGGATCCGTCAAGCAAAGAAGCATGCCGGACTGGTGCAGCAAATTAGGTTCTTAGAAAAGTCCCATAATCATAGAGACGATTATAGAACCAAAATAGTATTGATCCCGTTAGAAGTTGACGACTTACTTCTAACGGGGCAAGGAAATATCAAGAAAATATATCATCGGGAAATTATCTAACGGGGTTGACTTAGGCACCCTAAATATGTTAGAATAGGTAAAACTGTTGGATTGGATCCGTCAAGCAAACGGCGGCTTGCCGGACGGCTCTTATCAGACGTATTAGGGCTAAGTG
>JABMRO010000209.1 GCA_013202635.1 Planctomycetota bacterium | reverse complement strand
TTCCAATACCCTCTCTTTCATACGGGTAGCTGGACTCGGTATGGCCCATGTCTGCCTGATGATTTCTTTTTTCACCATGGCCCAGAGAACCTCAGGCATTGCTTCGGTCGTGATTCTTGTACTCGGAAATATGCTGGTCATCGGCCTTGAGGGTCTTTGTGCCGGAATACAGGCCCTGAGGCTTAATTACTATGAATTCTTTACGAAGTTCTTTCAAGGAACGGGAGTGCTATACACGCCCGTTTCATTAAATAGCAGCCACAATTAAGTAAGAAAGGAAAGAATGTTATGAATGTACACCAACAAAGATTGAAATTACACATTACACAGAGTGTTATTGTGCTTTTCGCAATGATGACAATAATCGGAACGGTGTTTTGTACCAGTGTTTTTGCGGAGTCGTCGAGCGATGAACAAACCATAGAGTCGGAACCGGAAATGTCCTCTACCAAAGCCGGTGTTATGAAATACGCCCTTATTGCCGCTGCGGTCGCTTTTGGTCTTGGTGCTCTTGGCGCCGGATTTGCGATTTCCCATGTTGGCGCCGCTGCTATGGGGGCGGTTGCAGAAAAACCACAGATTGCCTTCCAGGCTCTGATGTTTGTGGCACTTGCAGAAGGAATTGTTGTTTTTGGTTTGGTCACCGCTTACTTGATTCTCGACAAGGTCACACTCTAAAATGAAATACTCGATTATAGGCGATGAAGATACGGTCCTTGGGTTTGGGGTTGTGGGAGTCTCCGGAAAAGTTGCTACGAATCCGGATGAAGCACAACGTGCTTTTAAAGCAATACTCCAGGAAAAGGACACCGGTATTATTATTATTACCGAACGTGTTTCAGATATGATTCGTCCGATGGTGGATAAATTTCTTTTTACTGCGAGTTTTCCGCTTGTTGTGGAGATTCCGGACAGAAATGGTTCGAAACCGGACAGGCCCGGAATCAAAGAAATGGTAAATACTGCTATCGGGATAAAATTATGATGTGGCACGGGCTTCCAGCCCGTGAAAACACGGCCAAGATGGCCGTGCCACACTCTTTCTACTTTTTCATAATACTGGAAAGAGAATATATTTAAATAAGGTATAAGTATCTATGGAACCAGCAGAAAAAGGAAAAGCCGAACTAATCTCGGGCATTGAATCAGATGCTCACATTGAAGAGAAAGAAATTATAAAGGAAGCCGAAAAACGGGCCGCCGAGAAAAGGAAATACTCTGAGAAGAAAATCGAGGCCCTGTTGAATGATGCCCGCAGCGAAGCGCAAAGGCAGGCGGAAGCTGTAAAGAGAAAGATGTTGTTGGCTGTTAATCTTGAGCTCAAGCGTCATTCAATGTCTGTTCGCAGCGCTTTAATACAGGACATTATGGGCAGGGTTGAAAATAAGCTTGCTTCAATGGCCGGTGATGAAAATTACAGGTCTGTTCTGATAAACTGGATTGCAGAGGCATTTATTGGTCTGGGTGTGGAATCTGCTAAAGTCAATGCCTCGGAAAAGGAACGGGCATTGATAAATGACCAGCTACTTTCAGAGGTAAAGGGGGAAATCCATAAGCAAACCGATAAGCAGGTAAAAATTACACTGTCTGATGCAGAGCCGTTGAAATCTCAGGGTGTTGTCCTGACTGATGCTGATGGGCGTACCGCCTTTAATAATCAGGTTAAAACGCGAATGTTGCGAAACCAGCGTGAAATTCGAACGTTAATTTACAACGCCGTATTGGCTGACAATAGAAAAGAATAATTATGAGTGATAGGATTATAGGACAGGTTAAACGGGTCAACGGCCCTGTAATAGAGGTGATGGGAATTACCGACGCTCATATGTTTGAACTGGTCCGGGTTGGCGAGGAAAATCTTATCGGTGAGCTTATTAAACTTGATTTGGACAGTGCTGTCGTTCAAGTCTATGAGGACACGACAGGAATTGCTCCTTTTGCCCCTGTTTATGGAGCGGGTATGCAGCTTTCGGTCGAACTTGGGCCGGGCATGGTCGGTACTATTTATGATGGCATCCAGAGACCTCTTGAAGCTATCCGGGAAACGTCGGGCATTTATATCAAGCGGGGGATATCAGTTCCTTCATTGAACAGAGAGAAAAAATGGCATTTTATCCCGTCTGTAAAAGAAGGTGATCACGTCTTCGGCGGAATGGTCATCGGTACTGTTCATGAAACGGAAAATATCCTTCATAAAATCCTCGTTTCACCTTTGGATAAAGGTATTCTTGAGTCGGTCGTACCTGAAGGAGACTATACCGTAGAAGATGTGATTGCTGTATTAAGAACTGATGAGTCACAAACCAAAGACCTTTTTCTAATGCACAAATGGCCTATACGTGTTCAACGTCCGACACAAAGACGTCTTCCTCTTGATATTCCGCTTATTACCGGCCAGCGGGTTATTGACACACTGTTTCCCGTAGCAAAAGGAGGCACCGTTTCTATTCCAGGGAGCTTCGGCACCGGAAAGACAATGACGCAGCAAGCGCTGGCAAAATGGTGCGACGCAGATCTTATTGTATATATTGGTTGTGGTGAACGGGGTAATGAAATTACGGATGTGCTCACTGAATTTCCGAAACTGATTGACCCGCGAAGCGGCCATTCTCTTATGGAACGGACTATCCTGATAGCCAACACTTCCAATATGCCGGTTTCCGCACGGGAAGCGAGTATATACACCGGAATAACTATGGCGGAATATTTCAGAGACCAGGGATATGATGTTGCGGTAATGGCCGATTCTACATCGCGATGGGCCGAAG
>JABMRO010000208.1 GCA_013202635.1 Planctomycetota bacterium | reverse complement strand
TATTTACCGAGGTAATCAAATACAATATCAGCGTTGTCCTCGTCAAGATTTCCCGTAGGTTCGTCAGCCAATATAATTTTCGGTTTATTCAGGAGGGCACGAGCCAGGGCTGTTCGCTGCCTCTGGCCGGTACTAAGCTGCGCCGGTACATGGCCGGCACGATCGTCCAGCCCGAAATTACTCACAAGCTCCTGCGTTCTTTGGACTGCTTCCTTAGCCGGAAGAGCCAGCGAAGGGGCCATAATGTTCTGCCGTACTGTCAGGTATGGAATCAGGTGGAACTGCTGAAATACAAATCCTATCATGCTTGCACGCATCCGACTTCGCATCTCAGAGCTGAGCATATACGGGTCCTGGCCATCCAGACTGACCTGCCCGGCGCTGGGTCTTAGCAAACCGCCAGCGGCTAACAACAACGTGGTTTTTCCACAACCACTCGGGCCGCGTACGGCCAGAAATTCACCCGGCGATATGGAGAAGCTGACCTCATCGAGAGCAGTTACTTTCCCTTCAGGTCCTTCAAACCACATACTTATATTTTTGAACTCAAGCATTATTTTGTATCTCGTAAAAGAACCCCATTTTGCGGGAATTCAGGCGCCTCTCACTTTACTCCTCTCTTAATACTTCCGCCGGGTCCTGCCGAATCGCCGTCAGAGTTGGAATCCATCCGGCAATAACCGCCAGAACGGCAGCTCCTCCGACAGAAAGCACCAGTAAACCAGCCAAAGAAAGGTCCATATCGGTTATCCCTATTCGTGTGTCTTCGAGAGCTGCGCCGAAGTAAACGGCCGCCAGCACACCAACGCAAAAGCCAAGCGCCCCGCCCAATACCCCAACCATAATATGCCTCGAGAGGAACATGGCCAGGATACCTTTGGCAGATACCCCGAGTGTACGGAGAACTCCGATTTCCTCCCGCCGTGCCCGGACGTTCGTGAATCCTAATAGTACAATCCACACGGCGCAAGCCATCACAATCACAGGTGTAAGTATGGATGCCAGTCGTTCTCGAACAGACCTTAGGTATTGCCGGCCGAGTTTTTCCTTCTCTATAGCAACCCGGGCCTCCTGTTCGACTTTAGTACGAGCCTCGGCCCGAGCCAGAGCCCGCGAGCCTCGTTCTATAACCTGCGTTCCCGGCAGAATAGCTGCTATTTCCTTGCGTATTTGTGGCAAGGCATCCGACCCGGCACACATACATTCCAAAGCTAAGATGGCATTAATAAGGCCCGGTTTCTCCAGGAGTTCCTGAGCCTGCGCCAGGTATATCCAGGCAGTGATGTCGTCTTTGTTCCCTCGCTCCTTGTGGCAGGCATGCACTGCGAACTGCCGCCCCATTAAATTAACTTTATCACCAACCTTAAGATTCATGCTCCTATGAAGCTCATATCCAAAACTGATGGTTCCCGGCGGCACGGGCTGCACCATCGGTTTGACCGGGTTCTTGTGTAGATTGGGGACTTCGCCGCGAGTGCCTACGAGGATAATCTTGCGCTTTCTTTCGGGCCACTCGATTTTCTGCTGGAGGCTCGGAAGGAAGTGACGCACTGTAACAATGCCGGAATCCGCCAGGAGATGCACGTAATCTTCGGGCATATATTTTGATGCGTAATCGTCCGCATACCAGTCAGCCAGGTTTTGGTCTTTGGGCAAAATGACAACGTTAAAACCAAGCTTGAGCATAGCTTTGCGGGTAACGTCCGTCAACTCAACCATTCTGTCGGCCAGCTCATCCTGTTTGTCCTGAAGTATCTGGCTTGTACGGAGGTCGTGGATATTAAGAAGTGTAACGGAACCAATGAAAGAAGCGCTGGCGACCATTACCGACAGCACACCCAGCGC
The DNA here is from genome assembly GCA_013202635.1 of Planctomycetota bacterium. Lineage (GTDB taxonomy): Bacteria > Planctomycetota > Phycisphaerae > Sedimentisphaerales > Anaerobacaceae > NIOZ-UU13. Next base: position 1,312 of record JABMRO010000208.1, on the reverse strand, counting down.
AAAGTTCACCCTGCGATGCAGGATTTCACTGAACACCAACCTCCAAATTGTCATAGATGGCCCTTTCTGCGAGGGCTTAGCGCCACAGTTCCCAAAACAACCACCAGAACAATAATCGCCAGCATCACCCCGGTTGTTCCTATAAGACCTAATCCAAGAAGCTTGCGCTCTTTGACTTCGACCGTATGAGCCTGACCGTCAGCGGCAAGTGTCTGGTCATTGTCCGAACCAGGGACTTCGGAGCCTGGAATATTGTCAACTGCTTTGTTTTCTGTATCAAGTTTCGCAGTCGGCGCTTCCGGCATCACGCCCGTCAGTTCAGGCACTTCGTTATATGTCTCGTAGAACTCCTCATAGAACTGCATCGCTGCTGCGTCCCAGTTTGCAGCCAAAAGTAAATCCACACCCGGATTCATCATTTTGATTTCACATCCGCAGGGGCCGACTATAAAAGCAACGGTTTCACGAATGTTATCCGTATTAATACCCTCACCAATGAGTGCATAAAGGGCCCGGCCCCGCCCAAATACGGGAAAGATAACAGGCTCATCCGAATACTCGTTAAGGTCCGACTCGCTGCTTTGCAACAAGCTCAGAAGCATAAGTTCATTGGGGTCAGAGCGTGAAACAGGCAAAATCGAAAATTCGTATGTTAACTCAGGACCAGCCAGCTCTTGGGGTATGGATTCAGCTTCTTCTTTAAGCTCTCGTGTCGCCGTCTCCAGCTCCTTTTCGAGCAGTTGAAGAGCAGCTTTGTCCTTAGCGGTATTGCCCGATTCAAGGAAAAGCCATACGGCAGTCTGGCCTTCAACCAAACGCTCAACCATCTTCTGACGCATCGGGGATTGAAGAAATGCCGTCACTGTAGATGGTGTTAATCGGCCCTGCCAGATGGGCGGTGTCCGCCCTTTTTGCCAGGGATACCAGAGAACAAGAACAGGCAGTGTCTCCGGCATTTTTTCGCTCATCAAAAGAGATTTAACTTCATCCTCTGTGGATGAGGCAATATCCATTTCCAAAACACGTAAATTCAAGAAGGCTTCGGTCTCAGAACCTTCTTGTCGCAGCTTATCCAGGAGCTGCTTTTCGTCCTGGCTCAACGGACCACGATGGATGAAAACCGCTTCATAATAATCAGCCGCCCATCTTTCCAGCGCATATCTAAAAACCGGTGTCGAACATGCAAAGGCCGATGACGGTACCAAGACGAAAAGGACCATTAGAATTGTTATTGTGATGCGCGCCGTAAGGCGTCCCTTAGTGGACTGTCGTTTCATCCCGTTAGAAATTCTGTCTTTTGTCGAATGTAGCC
>JABMRO010000207.1 GCA_013202635.1 Planctomycetota bacterium | reverse complement strand
TAGAATAACATCTTGGCCCTCATTTGCGATCCGCCCAGAACCACGGCGATCTGGGCGTAAGACTGATCCTCCAGACAGCGTAATGTCAGCACCGTACGTAAGCAATCTAAGTCCACACATATCGAATATCGGATTTCGCGGACACGCATAGAAAACCTGTCATCAAAATTCGAGGAGACCTCGCTTGCATCGATTGTGCAGATGTTCGGGTCGCGGCGGGGCAATTTCGAATCTCAGCTTAAGCCCACCAAGGAACGGGAGGCCCGATCCCACGGTTTCATTGATCTTGTTAAACAGATTTTTCAAAGCGTGATGACGCTTTGGGGGATAATGATCCGTCCAGGTAATAATTAACGTGTCCTTTACCCGAGTAAGCGTGGCATTTGATCCCACCATGAATTCCGGACGTAATACAGCGATACTTCTTTTTGTGGCATCCGGATTTCTTGATCGCTGGTAATCTAGGCAAAACATCTCATAGAGCATTCGCGCCAAGGTCACGACGAAATAATGAATGTTGATCCGATGCGGATCAATACCGGGTATGTTATCGAAAAAGTAGTTTTCCGCCAGGTCCTTGATTCCATTTTCGATGAGCCACCTTGTTCGGTACTCTTGAAGGATTCCTTTGCTGTCCAAGCCGGTAAGGGTGGATCCGAAACAACGAAGTTGTCCGTTTGTTTCCTTGCGTTTTAAAACACAGTGTAGTTCTTTTTCTGTTCCACGAATAGCAATAGTAAACGTCTGTTCGGAATAGGTATGTTTATCATCAAAATATATCCAGGTCGGATTTGTTTTTAAAAAGGCCTCAATGAATTTCTTCACTCTCCGGTTTTGTTTGATACACATGGTCAGATCGGCGCCGAAGCCGGTTTCGGGATCGACGATGAGTTTCCACACATGCTCTGCGGTGTATTCGCTATCCAGGTAGATGTGTTCGATGCCGTCTTTGCCGATAGACTCATAAATAAGATCCAGCACAAACCGCTTTAGTGTGGTCGTGGCCCGAGCCTTGCCGTTGCGGAATTCCAGGGTAATGGGCGCTCCGGTATCCACATCCCAGGCTAAATGAGGACGAAATCCAGGAAAACAAATCTTTCGTTTCGACGACGGGCCTTTGCCGATGTTTTTGAGATTAATGTCCTCACCGCTATAGTCTCGCATCTTAAAATCAAAAGCAATGCGTTTGCCGGCAATCAATTGCTTCTTTTTAGCTATTCTGGTGAGATGTTGCCGCAACTGTAGCAGTTGCGTTTCGTCGATGGTTGCCAGTCCGTTCAAAAGGGAATCATTACACGGCATGGAAACCAGTCCGGAGAAAAGAGGCATGCTGAGTTCAGACGTTCGGCACGCTTTTGATACACTGGAGATTCCAGCCAGAATTCTGGCCAGATTGAGCAAGAGTAATGAAAACCAGCCGTAGCCACGTTGCGGGTCCAAATCCATCATGGTGGAGGCTTTTTCAAAAATCTGTAATTGGTTAAGATAGCCAAGGAAAAGAAACACACCGGGATTGGCAAGGTGTACGGTCTCATGTTCAAGAGTCTCCACAAAGGAAATGAATCCCTGGTCTAATCGAATGCAAGCAACGTGGGGGAGCGTTTCGGTAACCGGCCCGATTTTTACCTGGGGTTCTTCTGCTTCAAGAAGTCTGCTGAGATCTCCCACAAACTCGGATCGGAAGCTTTCGGCCCTCCATCTTTTAAAGATATTGGTGAGACAGGTGGGTACGACCTGAATCTTTTTGCTCTCCAAGATCTTCAGGTAGGAGGCTTCGTTGTAATCGGGATGTTGAATCTTAGAAAGGATGATACGCCCTTCCTCGGCAAATCCCAGTTTAGAATTTCTAAATGGCGATCCGGCCTTGCCCACCAATCCCAAAAGCCCCAAGGAAAGAAAATTCTTTTTGTGTTGGGCAAAGGAGACTCGCGAGCCGGGATAACGGTTGGTAATACCTCGAGCTTCCATGGTTCGAAAGATCTCTAAAAGAGTCTGCAAACCATCATTTCCATCAAAGAAAGTCTCTCGTAGCCGAGGGGTCTCGGTACGCTTAACGAGATTTTGAACCTTCAGATTCAGTGACCCAAAATCGATATCCTGATACGATTTGGTTCCTTGAGCCCAACCGTATGATGCATAAAGATGTCGCATGAGGGAAACAGAGACGTACCGGCCGAAGCCTTTTAAAAGGGTGACCATCTTCGTAGCCGGAAAAGAAGGTCGTGCCTGTTTAAAGACAAATACCATTCTTTCAATATCAAGAGAAAGTGGTTCTGTAACCTGCTTGGAGTCCAGTCCGATAAGACCGGCAACGCCGTAGTTATGAAAAGCGGAAGACCCTTTCTCAAAGGTGTACTCAGTCAATCCAAATGATTGGACAGCGTCCTGAATGGGTCGGTTATCAACACGAACAGCACGCAACGCCTCGTAGAAGACACAAGCAGGATCAAAAAAGGGATAAGGCAACTGGGTCGTAATATTCTCATGGATTACCAGGATCGAGCTGAGAAAACGTGGATAAATGACAGCCATGGCAGAAGCCTCCAATTGCTAAATAGTAAAGGGTTTATATGAGAAATCATAGCAAAAAGGAGGATCTATGTAAATAGGTTATTTGATCATAAATTATTTTTACCCGCCCGTAGAAAACCCATATATTTCTATAAGAGATGACATTACAAGAGGTTAGAGATTAAAACCAAAAAACAATATTTTCAAATAATACCTTAACATTATCGGAGCATCGAAGGCACTGAAGAGATTGACTGATGGTGGAAAATCGGCCTAATTAGTTGAATAAACGGGGATATTTCTTATAGAATGACCAAGTGAGCATTGAAAACCCGAGAGGAAATTAGCTGGTTTCTAAAAAATACCCTGTTCGATATGTCTGACGTAAGTATCCCTTTGCATGTGGCCCCCAACTTAGTTCGGCAGCCAAACTGCTGTCTCAAAATGCGAAGTACAAGCTTAAATGGTCGGGTTTGATTGGAAAGTATGTGGCGAAGCCTGCTGAACCTCTTTTCTTGGACAATCAGGGACATCCACTGCCTTATCCTCTCAACGGTAACGCATGTCCTGAATTTAGGATCCACGGCTTATTGCGAGGCAAGATTCACCCAAGAGGCTATTCTCAATCATTTGATGTCCAGAGTCCGGCCTGTTTACTTTTGCGTCTGCGTGCCTTGATAGGCATGCACGCACGCGCTGAAATCCTATGCCTGCTGGCTTCTGTAAAAGAAATACATCCCGCTGAAGTAGCACGCCAAACCACCTATTACCAGAAGACGGTCCAAACGGCGTTACTGGATATGGCACAGTCCGGCGCTATCTTGACTAGGATATCACAGAAGGCCAAGTTCTATCGTTTGAAGCCGGACATCCTGGATTCTCTCCTGCAACGAAACAAGACCTGCCCACAATGGCTCCACTGGCCCTCTGTGTTTCGGACGCTTGACATAATCCAACAAGGGCTGCACAAACTAGCGTGCAGGCCATTGGAACCGTTACTGCTGGCCTCTGAATTGCGTAAGCTTTTACAAATAGCCGGTAAGGATTGCTTGGATTCAGGTTTACATGAAATCGACCTTAGCCAACCCGTCCCAACAGACGACATTATCCCGCATTTCCAAAGCCGAGTACTTGCGCTGGGAAGATATCTGAATCCATAAGTAGAACTGCTTCGCACGGGCCAAAGTACGGCACAAAAACTCATCCGAGACGCAAAAAAGAGGTGAATACTTCCGCGCGCAGCGATGCCAACCATTTTCTATTGAACGACTTATGCGGGGCGCATATTTACACTCCACGTGGTCAATTCCTTCATCTCTGTGGTGGATGCCAAGCAGGAATGCATCAAGCTTATGCTAGGCTCTGTCGGAAAACCCGATCTGGCTTCGAG
>JABMRO010000206.1 GCA_013202635.1 Planctomycetota bacterium | reverse complement strand
GGATTATTGTGGTGGTCTCTTTTTGTACCCCTGGCCCGCATGTCACCGAGCCCGATTTCAAATCATACTTTTATTGGCCGCTGTTCGCCGCCGGGCTTTTATTGGCCGTTGGGATGTTTATAAAATGTCTTTTGAAATCTAAAACCAGACAGTAAAAAAAGATTTCATGCTTATAGCTTATGCACTTCTGCTCTTGTGCACGTCTTAGTTTCTGATGTCCCCTGATGTATGCGTTGTGGCCGGCCTTCTCTGTGGTTTTCGTCGATTGCTTACACCCGTCTCCTGAACAAAACCCTCGAACTTGCCGAAAATCATCTTACCTGCAGAAGTTTGAAGAGAGCTGGTTATGCTGATAAGCAATTCCCGCCCGATCTTGTTGCGGGCGCCTTCGACGACGACCATCGTCCCGTCGTCAAGATAACCGATGCCCTGCTCGATCTCTTCGCCGGCCTTTATTATCTTGACCTCCATAGTCTCGCCGGGCAAAGCAACCACTTTCAGCGAATTCGCCAGATCGTTTATATTCACCACGTCAACTTCACGAACTTGAGCAACCTTGCTGAGGTTATAGTCCGTTGTTGCCAATCGCCCGTTACAGGCCCTTGTAAACATTACCAGCTTCTGGTCAACACCCTTGACCTCCTCGGCCTCTGCGTACATAGTATCATCAATCTCCACTTCGATAACGGAATTTGACTGCATCTGGTTGAGTATATCAAGTCCGCGTCTGCCACGGTTGCGCTTGAGCTTGTCGGCCGAATCCGCTACAAGCTGCAGCTCATTGAGCACAAAACGTGGAACAACTAATGGGGAGTCGAACAGCTTACTCTGACACAAATCCGCGATCCGCCCGTCAATAATTGCCGACGTATCCAAAATCAACGGTCGCGCCCCCTTCGTCTGCTTGGCAAATTCAACGTAGGGAATCACAAAACGAACATCGTCCTTGGTTCGCATTACGGTGCTAATCGTAAGGTAACATATACATATCCCTAACATCCATTTGATTGCTAAAAACGCCTCCGGAATCAGGTTGATTTTGTACGAACCGGCAATCATATCTATGGGATAGGCTAATACCCCGCTTATAATTATCCCGACAATCAGGCCGAAGAATACCCCGGCAAGAGCGCTGAGTTTTTTCTTCGGTGTAAAAATGTCCAGTAGAAAAACAAACACCGCCAACCCCACGCCGATCAAAACTACCGCCCACCAACTGGGTGAATTTGTTGCCTTTGTCAAAACCTCGGAACTTGCATTAACGAACAGAACCGCCAAAACAACTACAATAAAAATGCTTCTAAAAATCCAGAGTAACATAGTTATGAACCTCCCAAATTATGACATCATTGCTTTAATTATAAATCTCCGCTATTATATCCTATTTACAAACCTTTATCAATAATTACTTTACGTTCCAAAACAATTCTTGTTCAAAGCGAATCAGTGAAAATCCCGGCCCCCTCTGGGGAGCGATCATAGCCCGTATTCCATCCACCTATCGGCTATACATCAGAGCTACTTTTCCCTTTTACAGAAGAAAACCGGAATTGCCCCAAAATATGAATTGTCAATATCGCAGTCGAATTTGCCGGACGCTCCCCCTTGCGGAATCGCCGTCTTTTGGCGGAATCGATTGTTTTGCACTTTCTTCCCGCAGCAAACCTCTTTAATTATTTATTCTTCCGAATCGGGACCAGCCCTGTACCGGCCAGTAGAGATAATCAGCTCTGCCTATGACTGTTGCCAATGAAACCGGCCCGAAGTGCCTGCTGTCATGGGAAAGATTGCGATTGTCGCCAAGAACAAAACAGTGATGTTCAGGAACTGTCATCTTTGCAAAAGTAATTGATGCCTGGTTATGAGGCGGCTCGGCTAAGAAGATTTTGTATTGAGCGTCACCATTGGCCTCTTCAAAAACATCTCCCTCTAATGGCTCACCATTGACTTCGACCCTTATATTGTCCAGCGCTGATTGAGCAAGCTTCTGCCGCTGGAGTTGTTCATCATTTATGTAGAGTTGGCCGTCTTTGATTTCTACCGTATCCCCGGCTATTGCTATTACTCTCTTAATGTAGTTTTGTCTCCTGTCTTCAGGATTAAGAAAAACTATAAGGTTGCCTCTTTTGGGGCCCCTGTTTTTATAAGCAAGTTTGTTTGCAAGAATTCTGTCGTTCGGCACTATTGTCGGATAATTGGATGCCGTGGGGACCCTGAATGCCTCAAGAAGAGTTGTCCTGATATTAAACGCGATTTGCGTCGAACCGCCTGTGCCCATCAAAACCAGAAGTACATACACATACCACCGGTTGTAATCTTTAAGCGTATAACTGGCTGACGTGTGCTTTGCCGTATGCCATGAATCAATAATCGCTGCCAGCCATATCACTATGGAGATCAGAAAAGATAAGATTATCACTATGACCCGGACCGAAGATGGGCCGACCGACAATGCCCCGAAAAACACCGGAATGAATATACAAACAAGAAAGGTAAATATAAGACCTTTAACGAATCTTCCACAATATATGTGTCCCAGCCCGGCCATAATCCATGAAAGCACCACGGCCAGCCACGGTAGCCTTCTGTGTTTAATGTTTACTGTTTCTTCTGCCATTTTATTTCTCCTTTATTCAGCACGCCAAAAAGTTGTAAACCACAAACATAATCCTGGCAAGACCGGCCACGACACTTGCCGTAACCACCCCTGCTTTTACAAACCGATGTGCGGATATCAGCTCAATCAGTCGCTGCACGTCGAACAGCGGTTTTCCTTTGTCACGTTCATATCGATATATCCGATTCATCACCTCATCTGCGAAGTTTTCCCGAAGGTCTATTTGACTTTTACATTCTTTCCAGGTGTCGTATATTTCTTCACTTTTCATACCGTATCTCTTTCATGGCCTTTGCGAGTTTCTTTTTTGCTCTGTTGATTCTTGACTTTATTGTTCCAATTCTTACGCCCTCAATCTGTGCAATCTCTGCGTATGACAGGTTCTCGAATTCCACCAGAACAAATGCTCTTTTCTGCGCCGAGGGCAAAGCCTCCAGTCCCAGTCCGGCGTCTAACTCGTCAAAGAACTCCCTTTCAGCAAGCTCATCGGATGGATTATGTGCATCGCTGTTTTGGGGTAATTCGCTCATTGAAAGCGGTCTTTTCTTTCTCAGCGTATTTATGCTTTTATTTCTGGCGATGGTAAACAGC
>JABMRO010000205.1 GCA_013202635.1 Planctomycetota bacterium | reverse complement strand
GTGTACCTGCTGTGGAAAAAGGCGCATCCGGCGGTGGTGGCGGCGGGGGAGGTAGCGGTTTTGTTAGTCCTGCTATGACTTTTGGACAGGCCGGCAGCATAAGTGGTGTTGCCGGGGGCGTAAAACCGAAAATATACAAGTCCGCATATCCAAAAAGCTATGAAGTAGTACCGGAGCCCGCTACGAGTGTGTTGTTAGTTTTTGGCAGCTTGTTTGCCTTTGTAAGACGCAGAACTAAAAACAGAACTTAGTCGAACTTGTGGCCGCACGTATCTTCGGTAATAAATTCAGATTCAGTTCGGGGATATTTTCTGCAATTCAAGGGTCGAATTGGGTAGATAGCACAGTAAGATGTACCATCCGGTTTGTACTTTAGAAAGGAGCAGGCAATCGGCAGCTTGCAACATTCCCCACAACTTACACATTGACCTTTGCGTTTTTGGGAGACAGGTAATATCGAGGCGAAAGTCCTCTTTGTTTTAGCCGACCAGTTATTTACTTTTTTATTGGGCATAATCCTTTATGTTTACAACAACAACGTCAAGAAGGTTCATACTCAATGAAATTATTTCCGTATTTTTAAGGTTATTTCTCCGGAGCCTGCTGATTCGGTTTGGTTGCAAGTATCTGGGTTGCGGTTCTGTAAGAAGGCGATTGTTCGTTTTTATCTAAGTTTATAATTTTTTGCGCTATTTGTTTAGCTTCAGAGAGTCTTCCGGCTTCGGCGTGTACAACCATATGGACTGTAAGAGCAAGCACATGGTTGGGTTTGCTTTTCAGGAGTTCTTCTGCAATTTTCCATGCCTTTTTGGCATTGTTGCAGCTGAATGCGTAAATTATGAACGTTTCCATAGCTGCGTCACGGGCTATGGGTATTCCGCTGTTTTTAAAAAGCTCTACGCAATTGTGCATTGCTTCATCGCCGGCCTGTTCATGTCCAAGCTTAAACAGCAATAAGGCTATTTCTTTGTAGCATCGCAGGCCGGTCGGCGATAATTGGCTTTCCTGCAATTCCAGAGTGCGCATTAAATTGACAAGCATTTGTTCATAATCTTTTTTTTCTAATGCGGCATTGAACAAGTTGCCGTATTTGGCCATTCCATCCTGGCGGCTTTCAAAGGTTTGGTAATGGTCGAAGCGCTTCTGCATATCTTCGCCGGTAACTTCATTTACAGCCTGCAGAATGTCCTGGGCTGTTCTAGTATTTTTTGTGAGCATCTTATCGATTATCTTGCGAACACATTCAATGCCGTTCTTTTCAATCAGCCGTTGTGCTTCCTGGGTCGCGTAGGCATATCGTGCGAGAGAGAGATTGTTTTCGTATTCCAGCGGCGTTTTAATACAGAAATTCAATCCCATCCAGTAACGCAGATTAATTTCCTTTTCCAGTCCCTTATAGGCGTTTATGTAATATGCTTTGGCAAATTCTTCTGCGATTTCGAGCCCGGCGTACTTTTTCAAAATCTCGAAGGTTATCACGTTTGCAAAACCATCGCTGAACCATCGCCAGTATGAGTCTGTGGGTCTGGCTCGATTTAGTAAGCTCGATTCTACGACTTCGTGAATTGCGATGAAGAGGTTGCCGCTGCCCATGGCTTTGTATAATACTTGAAAAATTAAGGTAATATTTTCCTCAAAGGTTTCCTCGGAAGCGACAAGGAAAGCAAGCTCAAAATGTTTATCAGGTCCGTCTTCGCTTGTAGCTATGAATTCAGGATTGTAGGTTACGGTATCGTCGGCCTTATCATAAGTGAAATTTGGAAGCTGCCCGCCTTCGTACAGAAAATCTTTTGTCGTGTCCTGCAGAACAATATAAAAGGTCAAATTATCAATGGAAAAGGCCCCTAAAAGCCCTGTCAAATCTTTATCCTGCTTTTCTATATCCGGTTCAGTTATCCCCAGGATTTTATTTATATCGGCGATGATTTGTTTCTTTTTGGTTGCGATATTTTTTATATTTTCCTTTTCGGCAAGGAATTGTTTGTACTTCCTTTCGAAGACAGGCAGTTTCGGTTCAAGGGATTTTTCGTAATAAATAGTTGTTCCCGCTATGCTGGTAGAGCTCAGGCCCAGTTGTTCCCATGCTTTTGGGTCTTCCGCGAATAACCTGCATGTCGAAACAAGAATCAGCGCTATGCAGAAAAGCCTTTTTGCAGTCATGAAAAACACCTTATTGTCCATACTAAATTTCCGAAATTACGCCGATCTAACAGATACCTTAATAAGTATATCAAAATACCGTAGAACTCCAAGCCCGAATCTGAGGATTTGTTACGGGATTTCTAATAAGGCCGGACTCTCCGGGGTTTTATCTGTGAAACGTTTTTATGATTTTCTAAAGACAGCGACGACATTTTCGACATCAACAACGAACAGTCGATTATCTCCTTCGAAATCGACGGGAATGGCGCCTTTTGGATTGAACAGGACTTTATCGTATTGACGCAGTGGTATATCCGGTGAGTTTTCGACCTCAGCGGAAATAGTTATGATTCGGCCGGTT
>JABMRO010000204.1 GCA_013202635.1 Planctomycetota bacterium | reverse complement strand
GCACTTGTCAGGGTCTTTTGGCTCCTCCACGGGCGTCGAGTCGGTGACGATTTTCATAATCTTCTTTTTGACGCTTTTCTCGGACTCGAAAATTTCAATAGTATTTCCGTAACTTTTGCTCATCTTTCGACCATCGACACCCGGGACGATGGCTACGGATTCGATGATGTGTTCTTCTGGAACGGTGAAGACCTCGCCGTAAGCGTTATTGAATCGGATTGCGATGTCGCGAGTAACCTCAATGTGCTGTTTCTGGTCGGCGCCGACCGGGACAAGCTCGCTGTTGTAAATGAGGATGTCAGCGGCCTGGAGGACGGGATATGCGAACAGGCCATGATTAGGACTCAAACCCTGAGAGACCTTGTCCTTGTAGCTTGTGCATCTCTGCAACAGGCCCATTGGGGTTATGCAGGAAAGCAGCCAGGTCAGCTCTGTAACTTCCGGTACGTCAGACTGGCGCCAGAAGACGGTTTTTTCAGTATCGAGGCCCAAAGCGATATAATCCATTGCGACATCAAGAGTATGACCGGCAACCTCGGCCGGCGTTGGGTTGCTCGTAAGCGCATGGTAGTCGGCAATGAAATAAAAAGAATTATGCTCGACCTGCAACTGGAGGTGCTGTCGCATGGCGCCGAAAAAGTTGCCTATATGAAGTTTGCCTGATGGTTGTATGCCTGATAGAACCCTCAAAATTAAGCTCCTGCTCCAAAAAGCCAAAAAATTATAACCGGAAACGTAAAATATTCCTGATAAAAATAACGGTATTGGAAACGCTTGTCAATGATTTAGAATCAAGAATGTGGGATTGTTATTTTATTGCAAGGCAGAAAAAATTTCCTGATTCCGAAAGTAATACGCCCGAACCATGGGAAAAACTTTAGTTGGTTCGGGCGTTTGCTTGGCCGTTGATATAGGACAACTGGTTTATCGATGTCTGTATGACCGGAAATCCTTACCTCAAGGCTCTTAACGGTCATCTTCTCTTGTGCCGTGATAGGTCCTCAGCACATACTCAAATTTCCTTGCTGACCTTGGCTTGAGTACTAAGGTGAATTTGACTGTATCCATGTCTACCGACTCGAATTTACCAAAGTCTCCGCTTCTGTTCAGCTTCCAGTACGTCGTGTTGAAGTTGCGTTTAATCTCGACCTTAACGCCGATATCGCGGGTATTTTTAACTTCAATTTCAAATGTACGAATCTCGTCCCAGCCGGAAACGTTGCCGCGTCGGTCGAATTCATAATTGCCTGTCTCGAAGTTCATCAGCTTCGGCTCGACAACAACGTTTGCGACCGCGCCAAGATTAAGCTCCACGTCCTCATCCACAGGGATATACTTAAACGAAGACTGCCCTGTATAAGATAAGTGTCCCTCATTGCCGGCATTTCTATAGACCTTAAGCATCCCGCCGGGTATTGGAGTTTCTCCTAATTCGTGCTCTTTATCGTTCTTGAAATTAAGGAAGCGAACAACCGAGGTGCCGTAACGTTGTTCTTCGTATTTATAAAGGTTTACGACCGGCACTTCGTCAACTTCAAAGCTTAGCAGCCTTTTAGACCAGCCGGTCGGTATCGTCTCCTTGCCCTCAATCGTATAAAGAAAATACTCGCTGAGGCCTTCTTTCCTGATTTCCTTTGGCCTCATGGCAGCAACTTCGGATACTAACATTGAAAGTACTCTTTGTTTCTCCATACGGCCTCTGGAAGCAGGTGCCATTGGCGGTGCAATTGCTTCACCCGGTCTGCCGTAAGGGTATTGCCTCCGGGCAAGCTCGGCTATCTCATCGAGTATATGGACTTTGCCGACAATAAGGCGGGTCTGGGCGTTTTCATAATCTTCGCCGCTGTTGTTGGTTACCCGTACATAGCCCTGCAGGCGCATCGTCTCTTCATCTTCTGTGAGCGTGCCCATATAAAATGCCCGCCAGCTTAATCCGCTGGTCAGATACGAAATCTCAACCGGAACTTTGCCGCTTACGCTGCTTTCGATGTTCCACAATCCCAGATTTCTTACTCTTGGCGGATAAGTCAAATCTGCGATGTCAATTTTATCAGCGTTGGCTTTGGGCAGCATTTCCAGGCTCGTCGGGTCGATGAGCGTATTGGCCCAGGAAAATTGCAGCTTGTTTTTCCCGTCTTTTAGCGTCAGTGCCCTGCTTTCACGGACTAACGTCATATCCGCTGAATTATAAATCGTAAGCTGTACGGTGTCCCGCGTTGGCAGCGTTACCAAATCGACCTTGGCCCGGCTGGTCCCGGCCATCAAAACGATTATAAGTAGTGTGAATATTTTGTGTTTCATTTTATAGCTCCTTTATTTTGGAACGGTTCGGATTTTTTTATTATCTTCTTATTAATGGCGGAGGTGCTGGAGGCATCGGCCTAATATCTACTCCGGGCCTAATATTACGCCGATTATAGTGCATCGTCAGTTCCTTTGTGGCCGGCCCGTTCCGGGTGCGGGCGGGTAGTGTAATCTCAAATTCAAGCGTATTGGCGTCCTTTTTCTTGTACTTCATATTGCACTTTTTCATGTCCCACTGGCCGGGAATGTGCTGTATCATCGTAAGCACCGCCGGGCTGTCCTTGAAATTCTCTATCTTTGCTGTAATGATTTCATTGGTGTCGTAAAGGACCAGCTTCGGACTTCTGTCGTTATTGTATCGCTTGTTGATCTGGGTGTCGTCCATTTTTCGCTGGGTGACGACTATGTCCCTGCTGTCGCCGATATAGAGTTCCGTCTTCTCGCCGACCGGTACCATTGCCGTTACATCTTCACCGAGAAAGATGGTGCTCTCGTGCCCGTCATCCTGAAAGATTCGTGCCTTGCCGCCCCAGAGAGCAAATTCGCCTAATCCGCTTTTAACCTCGTTAACAATTCGATAGCTTACCGGGATACCGACATTCCTGTTTTCCAGTTGTTCCGGGTCCCACGGCAGCCTGGCCGCATCGAACGTCCAGATTTTTGTGATAGGCACCTTCGCCGCTTTTAGAAATAGCATTTGCTTGGTTTCCTCATGGTCGATGCCCTGCTCGAAAGACTCTCCATAATCCAGAAGCACCCGTGCCTTATCGAAATCCTCACCGGAGAAATTCCGAAGCACTAAGTAGCTTTTCAAATCAACCGCGGTCTCGGCCTTATCGGCTATTGCTTTATAAGTTATCAGCCTGTCGATGTTGCTCAGCAGATAGCTGATTCGAACCTTCTCGGCGTAGTCACCATCGCTGCTGATTTCCCAGACCAAAGCCGCCTCATTGGGCGGATAACTTACATTCAGAAGCGTTACGTTCTTGGGATGGTCGAGGACCTGAAGCCGAATTGAATCGGCGTCGATAGAGACCGCCTTCCATGAAAAGTCCACCTTGTTAAGCCCTTTTTGCAGTGTCAGGACGCGCTCTTCTTCTATCAAGGTCGCCCTCGGATTGTCCAGGCGAATCACGGTCGCCGCCCGTTCGGGAAGCGCAACTAATTTGATCCTGCCCTGAGAGACCACACTTACCATCAGCAGCAGTACAATTGCCATTAGTTTGATTCTTTTACCGTTCATAATTCAATCTCCTAAAAAATTGATTTTTGCGTTCTTGTTTTTATTTTTTAATTTTCAGTTTTTTTCAGCTAATATATCTTCCCGTGCGCCGTGATAAGTCGTAACCGTGTATTCAAACGCCTGCTTACTTTGCGAGCCGAGATTTATTTTAAAACGAGCATGCGTGGCATCATACTTTTCATAAGCAACATCGGACTGGATGGTCCAGTACGCGGTTTCAAAGCCGCGGGTAATTTCAATTTCTATCGGCAGTTCACGAGTATTGGTAATCTCGATTTTCCACGTTCGTATTTCATCCCAGCCAGCAACGTTGCCCTTTCTGTCGAACATATAATTATCGGTCTTGAAATCCATCAGTTTCGGCTCAACCTTTACCAATCTGGCCGGGCCGAGATTTAACTCAACTTCTTCATCCACCGGAATATATTTGATATTCGTCCCGCCAACATAAGACAAATAGCCTTCGCTATCGGCTTTTCCGTAAATTTTTACATCACCATTTGGAATCGGCGTTTCGCCAAGATTATGTTCTTCATCGTTTGCAAACTTAACGAACCTTATTGTCTGATCGCCCCAGCGCTGCTCATCGTATTTATACAGACTCTCGACTTCAATATCCTCTACATCGAACGAAAGCAGCCTCTTGCCCCACTGGTTCGGTATGGTCTCGGTCCCTTCAATAGTATAGAGGAAATACTCACTGAGCCCTTCTTTTCTTATTTCCTTGCGGCTAAGTTCCATGGTTGTGAATAGCTCATTTGATACCGGCATATCTCCCAACAGCAGCTTTTTGCTCTCGTCCAAGTCTCCGTTATCATAGCCATAGCTATCATATCGTAGTATCCCCGGCCTGTTATACGGATACTGGCGTTTTGCTAATTCGGCTATTTGGTCAAGAATATGGACATTGCCGACAATCAGCCGGGTCTGGGCCTTTTCATAATCCTCGCCACTGTTGTTAGCTACTCGCACATAGCCCTGCAGTTGCATCGTCTTTTCATCTTCTGCGAGAGTTCCCATATAGAACGCACGCCAGGAAAGTCCGCTCGTAAAATACGTTATCTCGAACGGTACCTGGCCGCTGACTTCTGAGTGGATGAGCCAACGGCCAAGCTCCCGCAGCCTCGCTGGAAACACTAACTGTTGAATATCGATTTTGTCGGTTTCGGCCAGAGCCTCCAAAGATAACGACGTCGGGTCAATCAAAGTATTGGCCCACATAAACTGCAGCCAGTTCCACCCCTTCTTCATAGTCAAATTCCGCCTCTCCCGCACCAGTGTCATATCAGCGGAATTGTAAATCGTAAGCTGCACATTGTCCCGTCTCGGCAGAGTAACTAATTCTATCGCGCTTGCCGGTGCAAATGGCGGCTGCTCGGATATTGCATCATCCGAAGCTTTATCCATCGCAACATACATATCTGCCGCCTCTTCTTTAAGTGCCATTGCAAAGGCTCTTTCTTGCTCAACGGATTTATTCAAATCCGCTGTCGGTGCGATTAACGGTCTGCTTTGCGGTTCCATTTTCTCTGCTGCCGGCATCGGCTTTTTCGCGACTTCGCGTTTCTTTGTCCCATCCTCACCTAACTGATTAGCAATCAGCAGCAACCCCACCAATAACACCGCCGCTGCCGAACTAATCCACACCGGCTTCTTAAACCAGGCAATTCTTTTCAGTACAGGTCTTCCCGCCTGCTCTGTAACACGCGAAATCAAATCCTCGGAAATCTCTGCCTTCTCGCCCAATAAATCCAGGGCTGCATATTTCCGCTGCAGTTTCTCCAGATTTCCCCGGCATTGGCCGCAGCCTTCTATATGTTCGGCTGCCTCCTTCATCCGGGTGTCCGAGGCCAGTTTGAACTGGTATTCGATAAGCTCTTTTTCTGTAAGATGATGTTTCATTTTACTACCGCCTAAACATCGGGTAATTTTTGCCCCAGTGTCTTCAGTGCCCTGTACATTTGTGTTTTCACCGTCCCGAGAGAGCAGCCTAAAACCTTTGCCACTTCCGGGTAACTAAGCTGCTGATAATAGGCCAGGACAAGCGTTGCCCGCTGCCTCGAAGGCAGTGACATAATGGCTGCTCTGACCTGTTGGGCCTGCTCGGCTTTTGCCGCCTCCTGCGATGGCTCATACGAATCGTCCGCCAGCGCAACGGCACTCAGCTCTTCGCTGTCCCCGTCGGTGCAATCGAGTTTCTGATTCAGCGATACAACCCGCATCCCTCTGCGCCTCCGCATACCGTCGATAGCCATGTTCGTCGCAATCGTAAAAAGCCAGCTCTTGAATTGACTGCCTCGAAATGTATGGGCTTTTTCGTGAACACGTTTAAAGGTCTCCTGAAAAAGGTCCTCAGCTTCATGGCGATTCCGGCTCATTCGCGTTAAATATCCCAATATACCGTCCCCGTATCGGCGTACAAGCTCACCAAACGCCTTCGGGTCACCCTTACAATGGGCTTCTACTAAACTTTTATCGGTGCTTTCCATTGAGGCCATTTACTCCAGCTATCTGTATAAACGGCTATCGTAGCTCATCGGTTGACAAATAATGAAGTAATTTTTATGTAAAAATTAAGGGGGCCTCTAAAAATTGCTTT
>JABMRO010000203.1 GCA_013202635.1 Planctomycetota bacterium | reverse complement strand
GCGGTACGGTACTTAAAGATATGAATCAAAAACAAGGCTGGCGGAGGATACGCCTCGAGCCGGTCCTTGCAATACTAAAGGATAAGTCACTGCCTAAACTTAATGCATCCACTCGCGAGCCTAAGGTCGTAAACATGCTTCTTGATGCCTGCGATGATAACGTTAAAACAATCGCCCGCCCCTCTGTAGAAGCCCACCTGCACGCTTGTCTGAATACGTGCGTAATTCATCTGCATCCGAGTGCCGCCGGGGCTTATGTGAATGCTAAAAAAGGAAAGGCAAAACTCGCCAGGCTTTTTAAGGACGAAACTCTTCCGCCACTTTGGGTCCCTTACACAGACCCCGGCTTTCTGCTCGCAAAAAAAATAGCCCGGCTGGTGAATAGCTATCAGGGCAAATTCGGCAAAAAGCCGTCAATTCTTTTCCTCGAAAAACACGGGCTTTTCATTACATCAAAAACCGCCTCCGGCGCTTTGCGGCTTGTGCGCAGCGTAATGAAACGCTGTAACAGCAAACTAAAACAGCCCAGCCCCGGAAGTGCAAAAGCCGTTGAACAGGAAAAAATAAGCGACCTTAAGCTCTGCATTGAACGGGCATGTTTCCAGGCTGCCTGTAAGCGCCCGACGATATGGTATTATTACAACGATGCGATTGCCGATTTCTTAAATCAAAAAAATGCAAAGAAAATGCTTTCCGGTTCTTTAACGCCTGATGAGCTGGTTTACGCCAATGGCCCTGCGATGTGGGTAGAGCTGCCAAAAAGCAAAAAGTCATTTTCAAAAGCAGCACTCCAAAACAAATCGAAAATTATAGCAGGCCGGATTAAACCAACAGATCAAAAAGGGCAAAAAGCCTTATGTGGCGTTTCTGGTTAAGGACGTTGGTCTTTTTGTCGCCGGAACCGAAAAGATTGCTCCGACCGTAAGGGATATTGTACTGTACTCGATATTTATTCGAAACAATGCATATAGAATGGGCGGGATTCTCACTTTGAACAAACGCCAGGAGGATTTTATCAACAACTGGGAATCCGAGGCCTTCCGCAAGAAATTGGCAGCCGGTAAATCCTGATTTAAGGCTTACTAAAGCTTCAGGGCTATTTACGTTTTATATCGTATGACATCATGGCATTACCATGGCAGATATAGAGCCGGCCGTCGGATATTGCCGGATGTGCCCAGTGTTGGCCGTCACCTTCGGAAACACTGAAAGAGCTGATTATATCGAAACCCTTTGGCGAAGGCTTCACCAGAGCCACATCACCGGCATTCTCATCATAACAGTACAGCATACCGTCGGCATATATAATCGAGCCCTTGTTCCCGTTCCAGGTAGCTTTATACATAACTTGCCCGCTGTCCCAGTCAAGGCAGACCCAGTCGCCCTTTGGAATGCCGTCGAAGGTCGAGCCGTACAGATATCTGTCCACCAGTACGACCCCGCCGTGGCCGCTGTCGAGAGTCTGGTCATTCCATTTCTCGGCGACCGATGTCCCGTCGGCTGAAAGCTCGAACATTACCCCGCCTCTCGTAAACTTGCGTTCGACCGCGCTGGTAACATACAGACGTCCGTCTTTATAGACCGGCGTAACACCGCCGGTATCGGAAGGTGTCACGTAGGGTTCCCTCCAGATCAGTTTGCCGTTGCCTGCATTGACACAGATGACCGATTTTTGAATCATATTTATAAGCAGGCGATTGCCGTCTCTTTCGATGAGAATGGGCGAACTGTAAACCGATAGCTCATCCAGACCTGTAGTGGCCCATATAGTCCGCCCTGTCATTTTATCCAGCGCAACAATTGTGCCTTTTTTGCCGCCCGGCGTACAATAGACCTTCCGCCCGTCGATTAATGGCGAACCGCTCATCCCCCATTGAATATTTTTACCCTCGAACTTCCTCAGAGTATCGACCTGCCAGACCTTTTCGCCCGTCCGGGTTTTAAAGCAGACCATGTTCCCAGTGCCGCTGAATACATATACTCGCTCGCCGTCAACCGTAGGCGTAGTCCGTGTCCCCTTGTACGAACGTGTCCATTCCGGCCCGTAAGATTCTTTCCATTTCAGATTCCCCTCAAT
>JABMRO010000202.1 GCA_013202635.1 Planctomycetota bacterium | reverse complement strand
GTATATGAAGGATAAACAATCTTCGCATCCGCTTTTTGGAGTGAGGGATGCTCGAAGGCGCTTATTCTAAAGTTGCCCGTTCGCTTGTTCGCGTATTCGATATGGTATATCAAGTTGTTATTGACCTCCGGGATAAGGCCGCCAAACACGGGATCCTCAAGGTTTTTTGCAAGAACAATCCGCTTTTTGTCCTGCTCAGACGTACCTACCCAAAGATTTGCTTCCGGGGGCACTCGTCCGTCAAAACGTGCCATAATAACTACCACGGTTCCTAATTCAACAGTCGTGTCTCCCGGACTAACGGTGATATTATAATCTCCGCCGGTCAGTACACCTCTATCGATTGTAAAGAAAGAAGGAGTAGATGGCAAAAGCTGTGAAAGTGCTATGATGATAAATGACAGCGCTGCAATTCCCCCTAACTGTGTCAGGAAAAGCTTTTTTGATGATATACTTCGAAGCCAGTCATGTTTGTCCGCGTGTCTAAGAGCATCACCGATGACCCGTTCCTGAAGATAACCTAACTGGCCGCCGAGCCCCTGTGGTTCTTGTTCTATTGCGGCTAATAACAGGGCCTGCATATCGGGATGTTGCCGCTCGACATTTCGAGCAACAGCCTTGTAATCCGGGTGCATCTGACTATACTTGTATAAGGCCAAAACCGTCGCCAGCAAAGTTGATATACATAATGCCCAGTTTGCGATTAGCGAATTCCACCCCCAGAGCCAATCAGCGCTTACCAGAGAGACGCCGATGATTCCCGAAATGAACCAATAGGCGGACAATCTCCACATCAAATACAAACGTCTTCGGCGATTCACTATTGGCCGGAGTTGTTTGCGAAGAGCTTTTTCAATCATTTCATTTCTCCCTGCAGATTAGAAGGCGAACGCGTCAACCAGCCCGCCAGCCATATCTCAATTAACGACACAGCTAATAACGCAACTAATACCCATCGCCACACTTTCTGCTCATATTCCATTCCGGCAAAACTTCTTTGACGTTTTGCCGGCGTAGTCTGTTCGACTGCAATACCTGAAGACTGCTTGAAGGAAACACCGAACCTTTCGATATCTTCAATTTGCATAGCGGCTGTCTGGCATTCCCGAGCGTGAAGATTAACTGCGAAAAGATGATTTCCCGCGGACGTCTCAATGGTATAAATTCCGGGCAAGTCCGTCTGAGCAAAGACCTCCTGGCCGACATCAAAACTAATCAGAGAATCATTGGGTTTGCGAATCTGTATGTTAGCTGACCCAGCCTTTATTGAGTGCGGTATTGATATATGGTCACCTACGAAATACTGTGATTGCTGTCCTGCAAGGACACCGTCATATTCAAGTATTGAGTAGAGCAGCGGGACAAATTTGGACGAAAGCGCTAGCTGACTGTCTGAAGGATGCCAGCCGCAGGTTAATATGAGCAGCGACCCTTTGCCCACGGGCAGTTCAACCAAGGCGGGATCGCCACTATCGAAATGAGCTAATACCTGAGCTTTGGGCAAATCTCCGATATTTATCCGTCGGTATTTCCAAAAGTGAATCTGTGTGAAGTCTCCAAAGCGAGGCTCTGAGAAAGGTATCAGCAGAGGATGTTTGAATTCAATCCGGCCAAGCATGGCGTAACGGTCAACATCGGCCTCCTCAGATTCGATGGTTTCAATGCCTGAAAGAGCAGTCAAGATTGTAACATCGTCAGTGGACTTCATAACCAGCAGAATTGTTCGGCCAGATTCGAGGAATCGTCGCAGAGAAGCAAGATTTTCACTGTTGATTTTATCGGCAGCAATGACCAAATGCGCCGTCTCTATGTCTGTTGCAGCGATAGTCTTATCGCCCGGATGGTAAATGACATTAGGCTTGAGTGCACGGGTAGTTCCAAAGGCCCGTTGCACATAATATAACATTCCCTTCGGATCATTGGGATCGTCACTGCCTATATAAAGGATATTGACCTGCTGTTGTAAATATGGTGCTAAAAAGAGGGCATTGTCAAAATCATGATCGTCGCCCGTTAAAATCAGCTTTCGGGCTTGTAACCGGTCTTCCCGAGCGGGGGCACGCACAACAACACTATGGCCGGGCGGCACATACACATCTATACCCTGACTTGATGTTTTCGCATCCATCTCGTCGGCCCAGTTCAGTTGGAATCGCTCTGTGGTCGCATCAGATGAATTGATGATTCTGATACCCGGGAGGCTGTCATCATCTGGACTACCAGATCCACTGCGATCTGTCACTAATTGTAATGCCGCATTGGTAC
>JABMRO010000201.1 GCA_013202635.1 Planctomycetota bacterium | reverse complement strand
GTTCGCACTTCTCCGGAGTTTACCACTTCCGTATGGACTTGGACCATTCGTTTCATGAATGCCTCGGGCTTGTCCCGTGGATTGTTACGTTAGCGAAGCTGCTACTGACGCCTGCCCACTTCCTCACTCCTTCCCCTCTCTCTTCCGCCCCGGGCACGGGGCGGAAGAGAGAGGGGGGATTTGGTGTGCGCCGTTCTGTAGTTGCTTCGCCAACCTGATACTCCACGCCGCGAGGGCTTGGGATCTTTCCTTCTATCAGTCTGTATCCCTTTCCTCGCTTTCAGAATCGGGTTCTTCTTCAACTGATTCTCTTTCTGCCAGGAGATCTTTAAAGTGGGCTGATGCCAGCAGGTATTCCTGCCACTCGCTGAAAAGCATGTCTTCCCGTTGTTTTTTGATATACAGACTGAAATCATTCTTAATGGCTTCATAGGTTGCCCGGTCCGCCGGCACGCGTGATTCCACATACGCAATCAGAAATCCATTCTTGATGGGAATAATATCTGTTAACTCCATTGCATTGTGCGAGATCGCATGTTTGATAAGCATGTAGAACTGCTCCGAATCACTATACTCATCAAGTTCTGAAGTAACGGTAAAAGGTTCTGGTGTGAATACTTCAAGGCTGAATGGTGCCACTGCTTTAGAAAATGACGCTCCCTTTTTCAAGGCCGCAGCGACTGATTCATGAATATCGGTAGAGAGTTCTTTTAATTTATCGGAAATGGCTTTTTCCGTGGCAGCAGCCATGCCATCTTCTTTGACCTCATCGAAGTCTGGAATATGGGAGTCAGTCCGCTGGTGATACGCCAGGATATAGAACGCTTTGTTGCCTTGTACAGGATAGCTGAAATACTCATCCGGTGTCTGGCGCAGGTCGAAAGCGGCCTTAGTAAACTCCGGGCCTGCATCAACATCCTTGAGGGGTTCCCGGATGGAAAAGAAAGCCGATGTTGAAACTGTCAATCCTATAACAGACGCTGCTTGTTCAAATGAGGGAGCGCTTCCGTCCCGTTCAGGAGCGAGCATCACTTCAAAGTCGGCCGCTTTGTCTCCCGCCTGGATGGTAGCTTTTTCCCATACTATTGTCTCTCGAATGGTGTCCTCAACTTCCTCAAATGGCTGAATGGTCTCCCAGCCGTCGGTGCCAATTGTCGTGAATTCAGTAATATGATCGTCGTAATAGCTTTGCATGAGGTCTTCATCAACACTTTCTTCATCCACGAAATCCTTGACCGGGAAGGTCACATATTTGACACTCATTTTTTCAGGAATCATGAACTGTTCACTGTTCTCATCGAAGAAGATTCGCGCCTGTTCCTCTGAAGTCGTAACCATATGCCCAAGTTCTTCTTCCAGGAGAGCCGCGTAGCTGACCGTAAACGTGTCGTATAACTGATGAAAGAGATGGCTGGCATAAAAAGGGGAAACCCAAACAGCCTGTGCCAGCAGGTAACGGAGCTTGCTTAATAAAATTTCCTCGCGGATATGTTCCTCAAACTGCGGCTCGGATATTCGCAGGTTCGAAAGGAATGTGTTTACAAAGGCCTGATATCGTTCCTGGCTGAACCGGCCGTCGACCTGGAAATAAGGTTGTTCCTTGATTGCAGCAATGATTTCGTCTCCAGTCACAGGCACGCCCATGTCTTTGACTTTTCTCAGCGCAATAAGGCGTTTCCATGCCATTTTTCTGAGTGCCTGGTCAACTGTTGCCGAGACTTGCAGAGGACGGCCGAACCTCAGGGACATGGAGAGATAGGAATTGAAGTAGGCATGCCGGAATTCTTCGGGCGGGACCTCTTTGCCATCAAGCATTCCGACGCTGTTTTGGCTGTCTGACGTGCTGCTGCCTGTCTTTGTGCCCCATACAACAAACGCCATTGCGATGATAAAGGCAAAAGTACCCCAGATTATTTTATTTCGGATCAATGCGTTAAATTTTGATATAAACATCATAGCCACATCTCGTCTTGTGTCTAATTAGATCCCATCCGAAAAGCATTTTAACCGCGGATTACGCGGATTTTCGCGGATAAAGATTAAGAATTTCGGAAAATAATTGACAGTAAAATGAAAAATCTTTCTTTGTATCCGTGCCCATCAGTGTCATCAGCGGTCAAGTTTCTGTCATTTTTCCCTGGCCGACGCTCGGGCAGGCTTAGGGCTTTGTGTTCCATACCTTTCCGGACAAGCTCTATTTAAGTACACCATAGCGCTGACCGCGGGTCGGGTCAATGATGAAAAGTTGCATTCTTTTCTTTGCGCGGAGCCGAAAGGAACTATAATCGTAACTGTTCAGGTTACATGGAGATCTTATGAGTAAATCAACTTTTTATGTGACAACACCAATTTATTACGTGAATGATGTGCCGCATATAGGGCATGCTTATACTACTATTC
>JABMRO010000200.1 GCA_013202635.1 Planctomycetota bacterium | reverse complement strand
TCGGGATGAACCCCGTAATTTAGTTTTGAGTGTTGAGTGTTGAGTTTTGGGTTTTGGGTTAGGTTTGAGATTGCCGCGCTGCGCTCGCAATGACGGTTGTGTCAACTCGCTACCTGTGGCTGCATTCGGTATGATAAGAATGCCCTTCGGCTGCTGAGGGTAAAGAAAGGAAATATCGAATGAGCCCGGCCGCTTTATTTTCTGTTGCGTCAAAACTGAATAACACTTAAAATGGATTTTTAGCTGATAGTTTGTCCTGTTTGTTATAAAATGTTGACAAGCAGATGAAAATATCAATTCGGGAGCGATAAATGTTCGGGAATATAACTCATAAATATACGAATCACAGGTGCGCAAATCATTTCTGTCTTTGTGCTCTTGTTTTTTTGGGTTCTTGCGCTCTTTGTTTTGCCGACAGGATCGTCCTCAAGGAAGGCCAGATTATAACCGGCGATATCCTTACCGAAAAGAAGACCCAGCTTTATATTGATATCGGCATAACGGTACTGGCCGTTCCGAAAGATATGATACTCAAATATGAATACTCCGCGGCCCTTACAGTTGACAACGCCGATGCAGGCCAAATCAGCGGTTCGAGTAAAGAGCCGGCCAACGCCGAAGAGCCGGACAATAAATTATACAAAACAGCGAATCTGAAAAAAACAACTATTGAAAAATGCGTGGAGGCGGTTTCTGAAGCGGTTGTATTGGTTTCAAGCCCCGGAGGCTCAGGCTCGGGCTTTTTCATAAATGAAGATGGATACCTGATAACAAACTATCACGTAATCGAGAAAGAAACAAGAATTGAGGTTACCGTCTTTCGCAAGACAAAGAACGGCTTTGAGAAAAATAAATTCAAAAAGGTCAAAATCGAAGCAATTAATCCTTTTATTGACCTGGCACTCCTGAGGATCGAAGAACTCGAAGGTAAGAAGATTAAATTTGTTCACCTTGGCGATATAGACCGCATCAAAGCCGGCGAACAGGTTTTCGCTATCGGCAATCCGCTCGGCCTCGAGCGAACCGTTACAAATGGTCTCATCAGCACCAGGAACAGGGCTTTCCAGGGGCTTATTTATATCCAGACTAACGCGGATATCAATCCGGGAAACTCCGGCGGACCATTATTTAATCTGGCCGGAGAAGTCGTCGGTGTTACTAATATGGGATATATATTCTACGGCGGGCTCGGCTTTGCCATTCCTGTCAGCTATGTTAAACACTTCATAGAAAACCGGGACGCTTTTGCCTATGACAAGGATAATCCGAATACCGGCTACAGGTACATCCAGCCGGATAGAAGACGCAGTAAAACCAGGCCGAAATTCCTCAAAAGCAGGAGTGAATAATACTTAGACATTTATAAACAGCCGGCCGTTATTACTAACAGCTAAATTAGCGAAAGGTGCCCAAATGAAGTACGCTTCGAAAACATCTCACCTGCCCCTGCGCCTCCCGACGCAAGCCGGGGCGGCGGGTAAGCTCCGCTTTAACCATATGTTTTTGTGCTCTTATGCGCTTATGCTTTTATGTTCATCAACATCTGTCCGGGCCCTGACACTTCCCGATACGGCAAAGCTCCTCCCGCCTGAAACCGTTCTGTTGATTGATGTCCACGATTTTAGCCGGCTCAAACAGCAGTTTGAAAAGACTGACTTTTACAAACTCTGCAAAGACCCGGCAATGGCGGCCTTTATCGATGACCTTAAAGCCAAATGGCGCCAGAAATCCCAAAAACGGGAAAATGAACCGCTCAGGTTACTCGCCGATGTAGATGAGTTACCCGAGGGCAGAGTAGCCTTTGCTTTACTATTTAACGCCAGGACAAAAGATGCCAATGAGCCGTCGCTTTTGCTCGTAACCCAGTGGGGACGGAATATAAATAAAATCAAAGAAGCGGTTCATAAGAAGGCCAAACAGGCTGTTGAAGACGGCAGCCACCGTAAAACCGAAGGCTACCGTGGTGTTAATATCACAACCATAATCCGCCGCTCTTCTAAACCTTTTAACTTTTGTTTTATCGAAGATTGTCTGATAGTTTCTGGTGACATGGATGTCTTGAAATTTGTTATTGCGCACATCAAAGGTGCCGGCAGCCCGACACTGGCTGATGACGCCGACTATTCGGCAACTATGAGAGTTGTTAAATTGCAGAATACCGAACAGATTAATTGCTTTGTGAACATAAAGCAAATCATCAAAAAAACAATTGATGCCGATACTGCCCGCCGTCTCGTGGCCAAATCCCGACAGGGCGTTAAAGCAGAAACAATAATAGGCAACCTTGGCCTTGATAATGTTGCTTCTTTCGGCTGTTCAATTGGCCTCAAGGGCTTAGCAACAGCGGGTACCCACGCTTCTTTTGGCAAAGCTTTCCTGAAAATCAGAGGCCAAAAGAAAGGCATTACCAAAATGTTCGAAATAGAATCGGCCCCTTTAAGGACTCCACGGTTTATTCCAAATTCGGCGTATTCGGTATCATTTGTGAATTTGAATATCAAAAATGCCTATAATGAGCTTGGTAATATTCTTAGCAGCTTCTCCCCGCAGCTTGCTGCGTTAATGTATATGCCGCTCATACCGGCGAGCTCACCGGGCGAACCGCCGATGCAGATAAAAGCTGGTATTATTGACCATCTCGGCTCGCAAATTATTATCTCCCAAAGCACAGGTGAGCCTGTTTCTGGTGATGATACACACGGACCGGGAACTTCTCTTGTTGCTGTAGCTATAGACAATCGCAACGCTCTTGAAAAATCTTTATCGCTGCTGCACAGCACATTTTTAGCCGCGAACAATCCTGATGCCAGCCGGCAGCTTCTTGGATACACAATATATTTAGTTGACACCACGTTTATAATTCCCGCCGGACCACAAAGGCCTATGCAAATTGCCGAGCCTCTAACTACTAAAAAACCCAAGGTGGCATTTACTGTTACTGACACTCATCTGATTTTCGCGAGCGAATCCGTTGTTGAGCAGGTCATCCGTGCGTTGAACAGTACCGAAAACGAATCAGTGGATTCTGCGAGGTGGTTTAATCGTATCAAATCAACCATTCCTTCGGTTGCAGGACTGGCTTCTTTACAGAACGACACAGCTTCCGGCGAATTCTTATGGTCCAGGCTGCGCAAATTAAAGAAGCAAACGGGCAGGAATGAGGACACAGATTCGGATATACAGATGGGTATCGCTGTCAAGCCCGCTTCACCCTTTCCACAGATGATGTTCTCACAGGCAGGTATTCAGTTGTTTGATTTCAGCCTTTTGCCCGAGTTTGATGAGGTGAAAAAGTATTTTGGCTTATCTGCTTTTTACAGCCTCAGCAAGCCGGACGGCTTCTTCTTCGAATTCAAATACCTGAATCCTCGCCAGGATAATTGATCAATTGAAGAAAAACGTTGAAAATAGTCAATAGTTCACAACTCAAACTCACCAATTCTCTGTGTCATTCCCGCGAAACCTGTCCTGAGCAGAATCGAAGGAGCGGGAATCTACACAATTGCTGTGGCTTTGCTTTTCGCTTTCCCTTTTATGTCGCCTTAGTGTAAGACCTTATTCAGAGGATAGGTAATTATTCCAGATGCCCCCGCCCGCTTCAATGCCGGCACTAATGACCGTTCAATTTTGTCGTCGATAATTACTTCTATCGCCACAAAATCCGAATCGGCCAGAGATGAAACAGTCGGGCTTTTTTCAGCGGGCAAAATCTTCAGTATCGACTCCAAGTTGTCTTTCTTTATATTCATCTTAAGCCCGACTTTGCTGCGGGCCTCGATTGCTGCGTTGAGCAGTATGGAGATATTTTCTATCTTTTCTCGCTTGAACTTATCTTCCCATGCCTGTTTATTTGCGATAAACCTTGTCGTGGAGGTTATTACCGTATCTATTATACGCAGCTCGTTTGCACGCAGAGACGTCCCGGTCTCTGTAAGCTCCACTATTGCATCGACCAGACGGGCCTTTACCTCGGTAGCGCCCCAGCTGAATTCAACCTTTACGTTGACATCTTGATCTGCGAAATATTTTTTTGTTACGTTAACCAGTTCGGTTGCGATTATACCGCCGGCCAAATCCCTGGCGTTTTTAACCTCAGATTCACTCGGAACGGCCAATACCCATCTGGCAGGGTTGCTTGTGGCTTTGCTGTAGGCAAGTTGACAGACATCCACCACATCACAGTTATTTTCCGTTATCCAGTCGTATCCGGTAATCCCGGCATCCAGAACTCCATCGGCTACGTATCTGCCCATTTCCTGTGCTCGCAGCATGATAAGATGGATTTGTTCATCATCTATACGTGGTAAATAGCTTCTTTCGGAATCGGCAATGTGGAATCCGGCTTTGCCGAAAAGTTTGACCGTTGCTTTTTGCAAACTTCCTGTGGGAATACCTAATTTTAAAATCTGTTTTGACATCGCTTTACTTCTTATTTTTCCTTTTTTTCGTCTTCGTCACTTTCTTCTTCTTTGTTTTCTTTTTGAGTTCGGTTGTCTTCTTTTTTGCAGAAGTAGTTTTGGTCTTTTTCTTCTTTTTGCCGCTGTGTGATTCACTTTCACGCCGCAAAAGGGCATAAAACTCATACCCCTTTTTGGCTGAAATCTGCTTGGCCAAAAAGCCTCCTATTTCCTGTTCGTCAGCGTTGGGATAGACTAAGTCCTTGCTTTTGAGATATTCTATCATTCCTTCGGTAAGCGGTATGGCGTGGCCTTGTAGAGAAGTCAGCATACAATAATCGATGACATAATGGCTGGTGCCTTCCAGCTTCTCAAGAATCTGGCGAGCCGGTCGTTTGCCTGTTTTCTTCAATACCTCTAAGCTCACTTTATGATATTCGTTGAATATGGCCCGCAGAACGGTAGTGATTGTCAAGGCCACTTCTCTTGTGACAGGTGTATCCTCGCCTAACATTTCAACAATCTCTTCTATTCGAGAAACACGGAAATCATTCAAATCAACGAAATAATCAGAGAACTTCTTAATTGCAGTTTCTGTTGCCTTTTCGCTCAACTTGGAGCAAAAGATAGCATAGATTATAGCATCCGTCGGTTCATCGTGAATAACTTTTTGAACTTTCGGATATTTCTGGCTCAACGAGCGGTGCAGCTTTTGTATTTTCTTGGAATAATTTTTGCTGTTTTTCATATCAGCCCCTATAGACACCCCGTCATTGTATGACAGCCTTTCACAGTCTTACCACTTGCGGGTCCATCTTTAAAACCATCTTACTGCCCGGCTGCTTAATCTTCCAAATCTTCTTCGGGGTACCTTTTATCCAGTTCACTGACTGCCTTGTCTATCAGGTTCATAGTCTCTAACGTCTTTTTGAATTTATCGTCCCTGTAAATATGCAATACAGGACAGAATTTGCTCTGCAATTTGCCGGCTACCATAGATTGTATTCGGCTTTTCGCGTGTGTTATTGCCATAAAAGTCTTGTTCTGAGCCGTTTCATTGCTGCCGAAAATGCTGACAAACACATTGGCATTACGCAAATCAGTCGCCATTTCCACTCTCGTAACGCTCACGAACCCCTCAATGCGCGGGTCACTGAGATGGTGAGTAATAGCGTCACTGACCGCTTCTTTCACCACACGAGCTACTTTCTCCTGCCTTCGAGTTGCCATAATTTACGGGATATGCTTCACGACGAAAGGGTTCTGGCTACTTTCACAATTTCATAGAACTCAAGAACATCATCGACTTTAATATCATCGAATCCTGCTATCTTAATACCGCACTCCAGGCCGGTCTTGACTTCACGAACGTCATCCTTGAAATGCTTGAGCGAATCTACATTGAGGTTGTCTTTGAGTGCGATGTTGTCGCGTATCAGCCGCATCTTCGCATTTTTGCTTACGTACCCGCTGCTGACATAGCAGCCGGCAATTGTACCAATTCGTGATATCTTAAATGTATTTCTTACAGTGGCTCTGCCGAGCGTCTTTTCTGTCTCTTCCGGCTCAAGCAGACCGACCATTGATTTCTGTAAATCTTCGGTTATACGGTAGATGACATTGTAGAGCCTTATCTCAACCCCTTTGGCTTCTGCTATCTTGCCTGCATATTCTTCGGGGACAACATTAAAGCCGATAATAATGGCATTCGATGCCTCGGCAAGTACGACATCACCTTCTGTAATTCCGCCAGGTGCGGCGTGAAGAATATTAATTTTTACTTCCTCGACGCTCAAATCGGACAAATATTTTTTCAATACGTCAACAGAGCCCTGAACATCAGCCCGGATGATAAGATTTAATGCTTCTGTTTTGCCGGCATCTATCTGGCTGAATAAATTGTCTAATGTTACCTGGGTCCGTTCCGCCAGAGAGTTCTCTCTTGAGAGTATTTGGTTTTCCTCAGCGGCGGCCTTGGCCTTGTTGATGTCATCCAGACAGTAAAATCTATCACCGGCCTGGGGGACGTCGCTTAGGCCGGTTATCTCCACCGGCATAGAGCTTGTAGCTGTTTTTATGTTTTTGCCGTAGCTGTCTTTCAACATTTTTACTCTGCCGTAGGCGTCGCCGGCCAGAACCGCATCACCCTTCTTTAGTCGGCCTTCCTTGATTAGCAGAGTCGCCACCGGCCCGCGCTTTGGCGACATCATGGCCTCAATGACCCATCCCGTCGCAGGGATTGTAGAGTCGGCCTTAAGC
>JABMRO010000199.1 GCA_013202635.1 Planctomycetota bacterium | reverse complement strand
TCTTCTATAACAGGCAACAATGTCTCTGATAGCACAGAGTATGCAATCTACCTTGATGGTTCCAGTAACAACACCCTGAGAAATAATACTATCTCGGACAACTATAGAGGAATCCGTATCCTCAACAGCTCAAATGACAACCATATCTACAATAACAACTTCATCAATACCACCGGATTACATGCTTCTGTTACTGATAGCACTGGCAACTTGTTCAACCTGGATGCACCCATAGGCGGTAACTACTGGGATGACTGGTCGGGTTCTGGTTCTTATGTCTTCAACGGTGGACGGGATGATTCTCCCTGGGCGGATCCGGATGGTTGGTTAAAGCCGGACACAACTCCGCCTGAAATGACCCCTCCGGGAAACACTACGGTTGAAGCCACGGGTCCGGACGGGGTACCAGTTGACGATGAGAGAATCAAGACCTTCCTGGCCAGTGCCTCGGCAAGCGACAATTGCGATCCACAAGAGGATATTATTATTACCAACAATGCACCGGCTCTTTTTCCACCCGGTGATACGGTAGTAACCTTCACGGCTACAGATACATCCGACAATTCATCGACTTGCCAGTCCATGGTGACGGTCGTGGAAGCAGCAGAAGGACACCTTCGGATAATACCGTCAATAATTAATCGCGAAGGCAGACTGGAAAAAATATTAGCAGTGATTCGTTTCCCTGAAGGCACAACTGAAGAAGACATCGACATCAACCAGCCGCTTGTGCTCTATCCCGGCGACAGTCTCGACGGCATTGAGGCAATCAATCAACGGATTGTTACATGGTACTGGTTTGGAACCTTACGCGTCAGCGTCTTTGCAAGCTTTTCCAAGGACGAAGTAACGGCTGGTGTCCCTGAGAATGGTCCGGCGGAAATGATGGTGATTGGCCGCTTTACGAGTGGACAATATTTCTACGGCTTTGATAATGTCTGGATAATTAGCTGGGATTGGTGATGATAGTATCGTAACAATATTCACTAATATTTTTCTGTGAGATTATCTAAACACAGAAAAAAGAGCTGTAAGTTCATTGCTTGCAGCTCTTTTTCTTTTTTCACCAGGCCTGTAATCCCACAGGCAGATACATTTGCCCACTTACTCCAAATTTGCAGTTAATTCTCTTAGTCGTTTTTGAGCGTTTTGTACATGTCTAATAAGCCGAGGGTACGTACAATTTAATTGCTGGGATAAAGGGCTATGAGTCCCGAAACAGGTGGGCTCACGGCCATTTTTATGTCATCTTTTGCGTACTATTAATGTGTTAAAGAGCTTTATTTGCATTTATTTAGATTTTGATTTTTTTCTTATCATCAACTGGCGATTCTTCCGAATTGGTAAAATCAGTGGGAGTCTGGAAACTCCGGAAAACTCAACGGTCCTATAAGTCCGTTGATTTCGTCACAATCCGCAAAATTCCCTTGCTATTTTTCAGATGTCGGCTACGTTTTTCTAATCTCAGGAATAGTTCAGGTCGATAAAGATTTGTGAAAGAATGGTTCCATGAGGAAAAAACCGGTGAATTTATATAGAAAATCAAAGAATCTCTGAAGAGTAAGTGGGAAATGTCCGGATTTTTTAAGTCAAAAAAGAATTCAAGCCCGGCTAAAATACTTGTCGTCGATGACGAACCAGACTGCATTAGCATCGTTCAGGGCCGCCTTGAATGGAGCCACTATGAGATTATTACAGCCGCCAATGGAAAGGAGGGCTTGGAAAAAGCAGCAAACGAAAAACCGGATTTAGTGCTGTTAGATACTAATATGCCCATCATGGATGGCCATGAGATGCTCGAACGCATGAGAAAGGATCCCGTATTAAAAGACACACCTGTAATAATGGTCACCGCGCTCTGCGAGGCGCAGGACGTAACTGCAGCCTCCTCTTTTGGCATTTCAGATTACGTTACCAAACCAATCGATTTCGCAAAGCTGGTTGAGAAGATTTCCAATACTTTGGAACAGAAAACATCAGGCAGTGCGAAAAAATAAACCAAAGAAGCATGGCAGAACAACTCGTGCGATAGGATTCACCGGATTCACAAAAGCAATTCGACCGCAGTTTCCCGCTCAGCCCTCATCCTGCTGTTGATGTAGTTACTACTGACGGGTTCATCAGGAGGTCTTTTCTCATTGCTTCTTGAGTCCTGTGTTTCTCCAGATCTGTATTGGACCGCGAAGGTCAGGATCGCCTGTTTTCTGCCAAAGTACACGTCATCTTGTGTA
This sequence comes from Planctomycetota bacterium, assembly GCA_013202635.1. Taxonomy (GTDB): domain Bacteria; phylum Planctomycetota; class Phycisphaerae; order Sedimentisphaerales; family Anaerobacaceae; genus NIOZ-UU13. Next base: position 1,223 of record JABMRO010000199.1, on the reverse strand, counting down.
ACATTATCCAATGCCAAAGGAAAAGCGTTCGTCAATTCCACAGTCAGTCACTGATGAGGTCTTGTTCCAAGCAGACCATACTTGCTGCATTTGTCGAACAAAAGGAAAAGATGTGCAAATTCATCACATCGACAGCAATTCGGGTAACAACAAAGCGGCTAACTTAGCAGTCACTTGCCTTGACTGTCATAGCAATATCACCGGAAGACGAAGTCTCGGGCAGTCGTACAGTATGGGTGAAGTACGAAAATACAAGAGGTCATGGGATAAGCGAGTATTAGACAAGAGACGTGTTCACAGGCCGCAGATTCGATATAAAAAAGAACTGGTTAGCCAAATCGACCTTGTCATCTGCGATATTTTGGCCCGCAAGCAGAACAATCCACGCGTTGAGGAACTCCTGAACATTCTTTTTGAACTCCACCTATGGCGAGGAGGGCCAGAGATCGATGCGAAGATAGTCGAAGGCCTCCACCATTTGGCATTCATGAGCGGCCTCTCATATCCTCGAATCGCATCACTTGTTGCCGAGAAGCTCTGGGAAATGTGCTTCCACTTCGTCGGACCCGAGGACGTAGACATGGACAAGAAAGAGCAGAAATACGTTCTGGACTGTATAGACGCATTGCGGACCTTGGCCGAGTTCAACAGTGAGTTCGGCCATGGGAGGAAAGCAGCCGGGTCAATAGCCGAGAATAGCGAAAACTTTTTCGAGATTGCCTTATGGTACAACCGTAGAAATATTGCTAATGCAATTTTGCGGACCTATGAGAAGTCCCTCAAAGCCTGTTATGAAGAAGGCAAACTCAATTTTGCTTTCGCGAGAACCTTACTTAGAAAATCGCTTCGGAAGGTAAGAAAGCTCCTTAATGAACAGCATTCGGAATGGACTCACCAACATCGAAGAATCGAAGTATTGTTGAAACTATAGAACACATCCATCCATTGAATCGACTGAATCACCCCTAAGGGTGGATTAACCCAAGCCATCGATTTGCAACAGAATTTGCAACAAAGGTGTACGTTTTGCCTACGGTCACGCTTCGGTTGCGCTTCGGCCAGCATCACAAGTTCTTATTTGACAACTATTAATCATTTATTAACAAACACTTACAAACCCCGTCTTCGGACTGAAAATCCGTGTGTCGGCGGTTGCGGATATAGAAAATTGGGAGTTGCTGGCGGAATAAGTTCCAGTTTTCTTCGATGTAATTGACCTGCGG
>JABMRO010000198.1 GCA_013202635.1 Planctomycetota bacterium | reverse complement strand
GTTGGTTGTACATCAACGGCTCGGTAACTGGTGCATCGTACCTGGGTTTTGGTTTTGGCTTGGGCTTTGGTCGTCGGCGTACAGGCTCCGGAGCTTCTACTCGAACAACCTGTGGGCCGCTCAGTTTGGCAGGCTCAGGTTTTTCCAGCATCGGCCCGGCTGGTACTATCGGCTCCGGCTCTTTTTCCTCTGGGGGTGCCTCGGCTGTCTGTTCTTCTATCTGTAATGGTTCTTCTATGACAGTAACTGTGGCTTCCTGTTCGGTGTGTTCAGTTTCTGGTTCAACTTCAGCTTCTGTTACAGTAGTTGTCTCGGCTACCGCCTTGGTTGGCTTGGACGCCGGTGTTGCCCCCTTAGCTTTTTCAACTTTTGTTTTCTCTGGCTCTGATTTTGGCGTTTTTTTCTTTTTGATTCTGACCTTTGCCAGATCCACCTTCTGAGACGTCTCAACCGTTGTAATATTTTCCCCTTCGCTGAACCACTCCTTAATAGTAGCAGCCAGCCCGGCGGATATCACTGACATATGGTTCTTTACGTCCAGACCCTAATCCTGGCACTTCTTAACAACCGCAGAGCTTTTTATGCCAAGCTCTTTGGCCAAAATGTAAACTCTTGTACTGGCCAAAAAAATCTCCTATCTCAGCCGTATCTGATTCTTCATATCTCGTTCGAGATATGGCTATTGTTCGTTATCTGATGCTTTTGTCTGTTGGGCTAATTTCTTCTCAACCTCTTTCTGTTTCGATTCAGCCTCCAGACGTTCGATTTCTTTGGGTGCCGCTGCGACTAATTTCCCGGCGATGTCTGCGTCAATCTTCAGTTCATTAACCAGTGGTTCGACCCCTACATCGTCAAGGTCTCCTATGGATATGATCCCTAATGCTATCAGCTTGTCGACTACCGTATCGTTGACGCCTTCCACTGTCTTAATGTAGTTTGTCAATCTTTCGATGCCCAGATTGTATTCGTCAGGCGTTAGTATATCGATATCCCAGCCGGTCAATCTGGCAGCTAACCGCACATTTTGACCGTGTTTACCGATGGCAAGACTGAGCTGGTCCTCATCAACGACAACTGTTGCTCGCCCTAATTCGAAACACAGGGCGATTTCGCTGACTTTTGCCGGCATCAAAGCGTTCGCTACGAGTACCTGGGACGATTCATTCCAGCGGACAATATCTATTTTCTCTCCACCAAGCTCCTCAACTATGTTCTTTATCCGGCTGCCCCGCACACCTACGCACGCACCGACCGGGTCAACCTTCTCGTCGAATGAAGTAACTGCCACTTTGGTTCGATAGCCCGCCTCTCGTGCCAATGCTCTTATTTCGATGATTTTTTCATGAATCTCCGGTACCTCTAACTCGAACAATCGCCGGATAAAATCAGGATGCGTACGGGAGAGAATGATTTTGACCTGATTCGACGTCTCCTTTACATCGAGAATCAAACATCGAATTCTCTCACTCACCCGGTGCGTCTGGCCCATTATCTGTTCGCCTTTTGGCATAAAGGCTTCAGTCCACCGGTCCAGATTAACGATTACCGTTCCGCTTTCGTATCGTACAACCGTGCCGCTTGTGATTTCGCCCTTTCGCTGAACAAATTCGGTATATATACTGTCTCTTTCGTCGGCCCGTATCTTCTGTATCATAACCTGCTTGGCTGTCTGGGCTGGGATTCGGCCGAGACGCTTTATATCGATTTCCTCGTCGTCTTTGGAGGCTGTGATATGGCCGTTGCTTCGGTTGATATTTACTACTATATTGCTTTCCGGCTCACCAAAGTGTTTTCTCGCTGCCGAAACCATAGCCTCTTCCAGGTCCACAAATATAGATTCCTTTTCGATATTTTTATCGCGGGCAATGTTTTCCACGATTCTTAGTAATTCCTGACTCATTGGCTTTTCTCTTTAATACAGCACCGATTTACTTTCTTTTCCACGCCCGTTGCCTTCTCTCCGGTCTCGGACAAAAAAAAATGGAAACTATTCACGTTTCCACTTCATAAGCCGGAACCTTGCAAAACAGGTTCCCCGGCACGCCAAACGAACAGAGGTTGTAGTTAGCCTTTACGCTACATCATCTGCCTCCAAATCTAAAAACCTCGTTCGTTTTTCGCGACAATTGAAGCAGAAAACCGATTTCCAAGCTACCATTTGTGCAGAAACACAGTCATGCAGGTCAATTGTTAGTCGCCTACTTTGCACTGTTTGCTAATCCTGTCAAAACCATTTTTAATGCCTCTTAAATTCAAAGTTTAGCTTTGGCAGCTGTTAATCCTTAATAACCAAACTTCTTATAATAATCGTCAAATCCGTCAATGGCAATAATATTTTTGTGGAATTTGTATAATTTTTAGCCCAAATCCGAAACAGGCGAAAAGAAAAATCAAATGTCCTAAAATCACAAACGTTAGCATAAAATAGCCATTATTAGCATTTAAATCCTCTTTTGCATCGATTCATAAGGCGTAAAACCACTAAGTTTCCTACGATGCCGGGACAATATGTGCCAGCAATTTTTCCTTTTCAATAGTTATTTTTTCTATTCGAACCGGTTTATCGTCAATACTGAAAACAGGCTCAAAAGGCTCATCAGTCAGCAATGAAGCAACTATTTTTGTCTGTAAAGCCTTTGTATCTACTTCTAAATCGGAAATCCTCTGCATGTACATTTTTTTGGCCATTATTTTAGCAAGAGGTGTAATATTCATAGCCCCGACTTTCACCTTCGCTATCTGCAGATTCAAAAGACCCTCTTCATCGATTTTGGGCTCCAACTCGATGGTTACCACAAATTCCACGCCTTTTGCGTCTGCCGTTCCCATTAGCACAAGCCTGCCCGGGACAAACAGTGCCGCCGGTGCATAAAGCAGGACACCTTCGGACTCCATCGGCCAGTTGCCACGGGCAATTATATCGTTTAAACCGTCCTGCGTGATGACCACATCGAATGGCTCGACACGCTGAGCACCGTTATAAATTGCAGGCGATAATTCGTTTGTCAGATATGGACTGACCTCTCCCCGCTTGTAGTTGCCCGATCCCGAGCCGGCCGGCTTATAGCGACCCGGTCTGTATAACAGC
>JABMRO010000197.1 GCA_013202635.1 Planctomycetota bacterium | reverse complement strand
CCCCTCCGAAGGCCCGAGCGTATAAATACCACCCATATCGCTCAGCACACCCCAGCCGATATGGTGCACGTGATTGAAACTTATGTTATTGCGTTTACAAAGGCTGTTACTATACCCCCATCTCCAGCCAACCGAAAGACCGGTATAGAAAAGGTCTCCGATGTCATTATGCGTAACGGCATTGTCGCCGCTTTGCCCAATCCACACACCGACGGCGGAAGTATATATCCGGCCGCCTGAGCGAATGATATTGTTATTGACGGTAATGTGGTTCGTTCGGGATGGTTGGTCGGGGCTAATCGCCCCCTCGCCGATTCGTACACCTCCCGCACCTAAATCGTAAAGATAGCAGCGCTCGATTTTGCTTTTTTGGCAGCCTTTTCGAAACCAAACCCCGTATGTCGCAATGTGGCTTACTTCGCAATCTTCAACCTTTATATTACGCGCCCCATCAGCCATAATAGCCGCTTCGGTAACATACGCGGCCTGATATGGTGCGTATCCGCCGGCCGGAAGCAGCGATTGATTGTGATGAAAAACAAGACCTTTCAATTTGATATTTTCTACAAATTCTTCCGACTCAGGTTTACCCTCGAAGACAACGAGTTTCTCAATCACCGGCGCTACGACATGCGCTTGTGACATACTTTCATCGGGCAGGGGCTTGTAATATAGAGTGCCGCTACGGGACAAAAACCATTCGCCGGGCGTATCCAGGGCCGCTTTGAAATTCTCTAAATGAAAACGAGTATTCTTCGGCCAGCCGGAATAACTCTTAAGTTTCTCTCCGACAGTAATAATCTTATTTGTTGTTGTGTCTATCTCCTTCAAAAACCGGCGGCTTATACACCACTTATGATATGCAACCAATGTAACATCACGAAGCTCGTTACTGTCAATATTTCGCAAAGGCCCAAGAGTATCACCCGGCACCGTTGTCGTCCGACGATATTTGTCCTTACCGCCCTCTACCAAAACTTCAGAGGTATCGCCCATATAGTGGTAGAATTTATTTGGAGTACGGGCGCGCACAACTCGACGGCCGTTTACAAATAACTGTTCGAAATACCATTTCCCGTTTGCAACTTCAGGTATGTGAGTTTGCCAGATACCGTTTTCACCTCGCTTGAAACCTGTAATTACCCGTCCTCCGGAGAATACCGGCTTGGCGCCATCGGCCGCTTCGTAGCTGATCGGACATTCCTTCGTCCCGCTGTCCTGGGGTGTTAATATGAAAGGTTCGCTCAGGGTGTAAGTTCCATCGGTAACGATGACACGCACGGGGGCTGTTATAGACCCTCTCGATTTCAAGCGCCTAATCTTGTCCCGAGCACCGGCTAAAGAAGCCACCGGCCCGTTCGTGCGATTTCTGTTCGGTTTTTCCCGCCGCCCCGACCAGTTGTCATTGCCCTGGGTGGAAACGTATAGAGTAAGAGCCTGGGCACATTGGCATAAAAATACTGAAACTACAACACAGCAAAACAAAGACCTTAATCTTAAACCATGGCTTCTCATATCGTTTTATCTCCTCTTAATCATCGCTTCAAAAGCAAAGAGTACATAAAAGTGGATTCCCACAGAAGCGGGAACCCACTTTTCACGGAAATATCAAACTTCTTTTCAAACACATCAAGCAGTAAGATTCTCCCATTCAATTTCGACTTTTTTGAGAGCGTACCCAAGCTCACGCATGTAATCACCGTAGCACGTCATCCAGTGGAATCCCGGCATCCGCTCGGCTAATTTTTGACTGTCACAGGAAAAGCTAATATCAATTTGCGAACGGCAGACATCCATAAATGGAGCATCGACAATCTCGCCGACGAGACCAACCCAGCGCTTAATGTTAAAATCGGGCACAATGTTGGTAACTATCTGGCCCGTATGCATTTCAACCTTTGGTGCTGCGCCATAGTCCGACTCAAAGTGTGTCATTATCCTTGCCGGTTCGAGTTTTTTGCCGTCCATTCGTCGTGGGGCCGTGCAATGGGCAAGTGTAATTAGCCCATCGTGCGGGTAGGTCGGATCGTTAAGGAATACCGGTATGCCCGAAATATTTGCCAGCAGTACACCCGAGGGTATCACCACGAAGTCCGACTCGCAAAAGGCCAGGTATCCGGCGTCGTTCAATAAGCTCAGCGTCAGACAAGCCGTCGTCTCGGCAATTGGAATTATTGTACCCATACATCCATTAATCGTGATGGCCTGACAGTCCGCCTTTTTCATTATCCCGTGGAATACTTGCTCTAACAGGAAGCAATTGTCCACGAGCTGACGCTCTGTTTCCAGGGTTGTGCCACGTAATTTCAGATACCTTCCGGCCCGATTTTTAGCACGCTTGACGGCATTTTGGTCTGCCCGAGCTTCCTTAATCAACTTGCCCAACTCGTCGTATGAGACCGTCTTCATGTCAAACTGCCACTTCTGCCGAACCAGTTCCGGCACGACCCCTCTCGGTTGTGCCCAGGCGCCCGGCCCGCCGATAGCTATTATCCGTGTCCCCATCGTGTTGCGCAGGCCGCACAGTGCACGCAGCCGCCACATAATCTCATCCTGGCTGTCAATCACAACGTCACCGTCGTCTATACCTTTAACGGCAAGCGTATCGGTATGTTGTCGAAGGTAGCGGGGGCTGATTATCTCGTACCACAAATAGACAGGTCCTGACTTATGACGGCAGAAAAAGATAATGTCTTTGCCTGTCTTTGCCAGTTCATCAAATGTGTCCATCCCGCCGCCTGCCGCGTAAATCATAATCACATCGGCCTTATCCAAATCGTTCACAGATGCCAAATCACCTTTACCGCGTATTCGGCTAACGGGCTGGAAATCGACCGGAAAATCGGCTTTGGCTCGTAGCTCACGAAGCTCGCTTTGGATTTTGTTTACTTCCTTCCTGGCATCCTGTTCGGTTTGGATACCACCCCAACTGCGCCAACTGGATTGGTGTCGCCGCCTTGGAGTGCTATAGACAAGTATCGGCTTTACTTTCAACGCTCGACGCTTCAATTCCGGCTTATTCTGCTCAGCTGCCGACACCGCCGACCAGCTAAGGCCCGTAATAGCCGCGCTGGCTAATGCAACTGAGCCTACACCCTGTAAAAAACCTCTCCTGCTGACACCATTCACCGAATCTTGCCCACCGCAGGGACAGCATGTGTGCCGGGGTAACTCTCTTTCATTATTGGATTTTACAGTCATTGCATATCCTCCTTTCTACGGATATTGGTTTTTTGTTTACTTGGAAAGTATAACCTAATCCTCCCGGATAAAAAGGAAAAAAAGATTAGATACATTATAACATGAACACTTAATAAATCAATCCACTATATATAGTGAGCTCCGCCTCTGAGCAAAAACGTTAGGAACAAATTAGTTAAAAGACAAAATTTTTGAAAATCGAGTTAGAACAGTTTTTATATGGACAGAGTTCAAAAAGACGAGACACGAGAACATCGCATCGCAATGGAAGCAATAGTTGACGCTTACGGCCCAGAGGAGCAAGCAATGGGCTGGTATTATTATCTTGAAGATAGAATTCAGTTCCCATTCGAAGCACATTGCGTTCAGACAAGGCAAATCTCGCCCTTGAACAAAGGAGAGCAGGTCAAAGTCATACGCATGGCTCCTGAAGATGAGTGCATGCGAGAGATGTTTGTTGAGATTCAGTGGCAAGACCGTATCTTCAGCGTTCCATTGGTACAATTGAATGCGATTGACGTTGACGAAGCGAGCGAAGAAGCCATAGCAGATTGGCATTATTGGGTATGTCGCGGCTATGAATTCTAAAGCACAGTAGTCACAGTTTTGCACTAACCTTCGCTCATAGGTCTCATCCTAAAAACAGCCTGTGTTTACTTTCTATCAATACTGTTATTTATCAAAACCTTGACTCAAAGCCATCCTGCCACTAAAATTACTCACTCCTGTATCGTGCATCAAGTAACGAGTATCAAGAATCGAGGAACGAGTATGACAAAGATTAACGAAAACTTCCTGAAACTCCAGGCCGGGTATCTTTTCCCGGAAATCGGCCGAAGAAAAAAGGCCTTTCAAGAGGCTAATCCGGATGCCGATATCATCAGTATGGGCATCGGCGATGTTACCCAGCCACTGGCCCCGGCCGTCACAGAAGCAATGAAAAAGGCCGTTGACGAAATGGGCAGCAGTAAGACCTTCAAAGGCTACGATGACGGCGGTATAGGCTATGAATTTCTCAGAGAAGCCATAAAAGAAAACGACTACAAAGCACGCAGCGTCGATATCGACATCGACGAAATCGTCGTCAGCGATGGCGCAAAGTGCGATACCGGCAATATGCAGGAAATATTCGGTCTTGACAACGTAATAGCCGTATCCGACCCCGTCTATCCCGTATATGTGGATACCAACGTTATGTCGGGCAGGACAGGTGGCCCGGCGGGGCAGGGCAGGTACGAGGGGATTGTCTATATGCCCTGTACTGAAGACAATAATTTTGTTCCGGATTTGCCAAAGGAAAAGGTCGATTTGATTTATCTGTGCTTTCCGAATAATCCCACAGGTGCAGTAGCAACAAAAGAGCAGCTAAATAAATGGGTGGATTTTGCACGCGAACATAAAGCGATAATTCTTTTTGACGCCGCATATGAGGCCTTTATCTCCGACCCAGACATACTGCACTCAATATATGAGATTGACGGAGCAAAAGAAGTAGCCATCGAGTTTCGCAGCTTCTCCAAAACCGCAGGCTTTACCGGTCTCAGATGCGCATTTACCGTTATACCCAGGCAGTTAAAGGCCTACACTAACGACGGCAGGGCGGTTGAAGTCGCCCCGATATGGAAAAGACGCCACTGCACAAAGTTCAACGGCGTATCGTATGCTACCCAGGCCGCCGCCGCCGCCGTTTACAGCCCCAAAGGAAAAGAGCAAAATCAGAAAATTATCGATATCTATATGGCCAACGCAAGGCTCATTTGCGAGACCCTCACAAAGCTCGGATTTATTGTTTACGGCGGCCTCAACGCTCCATATATCTGGCTAAAGACCCCGAACGGCGTCGGTTCCTGGGAATTCTTCGATATACTACTCAACAAGGCACACGTTGTAGGCACACCTGGAGCCGGATTCGGCTCAGCCGGAGAAGGATTCTTCCGCCTTACCGCCTTCGCCACTCCGGATAATGTAAAAGAAGCCCTGCAGCGTTTCTCCGGCATTGTGTAATAAAGTGACATACGAGATCCATACTTGGGATTTGTGCAAAATGATTACAGCATATATCGGCCTGGGCAGCAATTTAGGCAACAGACAGGACAACATAAATAACGCCCTCAGAATGCTCGCCGAAGTCCAGGATATCGAAGTGGTTCATGTAAGTGAGCTAATCGAGACCGCTCCGCTGGCACAAGCCGACCAGCCTAAGTACTTAAACGCAGTCGCCGAATTAAAAACAACCCTAAGCCCGGATGATTTACTCAAAACGCTTGTCAATATTGAAACAATGCTTGGCAGGATGCGCCTGGAAAAATGGTCATCGAGGACCATCGATTTGGACATTTTACTATACGGCTCCGAGGTCATAGACAGCCCCCATTTGACCATCCCGCACCCGCAAATGCACCTGCGCTCGTTTGTCCTCGATGGCCTTTGCCAGCTCAATGGAGATGTGCTTCATCCGGTAATAAAAGAATCGGCTAATGAATTAGCTCGCCGATTGAACGGTTGCGATTTTGTCCGCAATCACGACTTACCGCAGGTTGTCAGTATAGCCGGCGTTATTGGCGTCGGAAAAACTACTCTGGCAAAAAAACTATCGTCCCGGCTTGGCTGTCAAATGCTGCCCGAACCTTATGATACCAACCCATTCATGCCCGAAGTTTATGCCGGGAAAAAAGAGCTCGCGTTGGATTCGCAATTATATTTTCTCACCGCCAGAGTAGAGCAGTTAAACCATAACTTATTGGGAAAAGGGCGAATATATATAAGTGACTATATCTTCGACAAAGAGCTTATCTACAGCCGACAAACACTCACCCCGGAACAATTGACCTTGTACGATAAGATTTATCAATCATCTAATTCCAAGGTTACTGCGCCGGTGCTTGTTATATATCTGATAGATTCGCCGAAGAATTGCCTCGAACGCATTCATAAGAGAAACCGCCCTTATGAACAGAAAATCGAACTGCAATTCCTAAAAAATCTTGACGCTGAATACCGGCAGCTCTTTGCCAATTGGAAAATCTGTCCTGTCATCCGTAAACAGACATCTGAACTGGACTATACCAAAGATGACAATATCGAACATTTAGCGAATCAGATAAAATATTATGTTATGATAGAAGACAATAAAAATGTTCTTGTAAAATAGTATTGAGACAGTTATACGCTGTACGCTATATTTTTTTATGGAAGTAGCAGAAACAATACAATCGATTAGAAGTCTGATAAAAGTCGCCCGCGATAGCGGCAAAAATATCGGCCTTGTCCCGACAATGGGCGCACTACATATCGGCCATATCTCATTAATTGAAGCAGCCAGAAAAAAATGCGATTACGTCGTAGTCAGCATCTTCGTCAACCCCACCCAGTTTGTCCCCGGCGAAGACTTTGATAAATATCCCAGACCTTTTGAAGCCGACCTCGATATTTGTCAAAAAGCGGGTGTTGATGCTGTTTTCGCGCCGGCGCCGGAGCAAATGTACCCGGCTGAAAATATTACATGGGTAAACGTCGAAAAACTTACCGAGCCTTTATGCGGCCAATTCCGCCCCGGCCACTTTCGGGGAGTAACCACCGTATGTACAAAGTTATTTAATATCGTTGCTCCTGACATCGCGTTCTTCGGACAAAAAGATGCCCAGCAGGCAATAGTTATCAGGCGCATGGTTGCTGATTTAAATATGCCTTTGGAAATTGTCATCTGCCCAACAGTCCGCGAACAGAACGGCCTGGCCGTAAGCAGCAGAAACAAATATCTGACCGAACAGCAGAAAAAAGACGCGGCAAATATTTACAAATCTCTCCAGAAGTGTCATCAAATGATTGACGCCGGAGTTAAGAATACCTCAGAAATCATCGCCGAGATGAGTAAAATATTACAGCAGATTCCATCAATAGAGATAGAATATATAAATATTGTCGACGCCGAAACGCTCCGGAATATTGACCACATTGTCGGCAGAGTCCTCACAGCCGTAGCAGTAAGAATCGGCCCCGCAAGACTAATAGACAACATTCTGGTGGACGCAGCCGAATAAGGTTGTATAATGACCGCTTATTTATTGCAAATGGAAGAGTAAAAGAAACACGAATTATGTTTGTAAAGATATTAAAAAGTAAGTTACACCGTGCAACCGTTACCGACACTAAGCTGCACTATCCCGGCAGCATCGCCATAGACCCAGCCCTTATGGAAGCGGCCGGAATCTTGTTGTATGAATCCGTTTTGGTTGCCGACTTAAACAATGGCTACCGGCTGGAAACCTATGTCGTCCCCGCAGAGCCAAACTCCAGGCAGGTTGTAATAATGGGTGCTGCGGCACAGTTGATTAAGCCAAAAGACATTGTTATCATTATGAGCTTCGGCTTCTTTACCCCTGATGAAGCCAAAGACTTTAAACCAAAAGTAGTGGTCCTTGGTAAGAATAATAAAATTAAGGATAATGGATAAAAATTCACCCTTTGTCGCTCGGAAAGGATATGAGCGGCTTGCAACGAGATATTAAATAAATGTGTCCTGAGCTTTTCGAGATACCTCTCATACATCTTACCATAAAAAGCTATGGCCTGATGATGGTTATTGGCTTTCTTGCCGCAGTTACCCTGATAAGACGCCTCAGCCGCGATATTACTCCTGACCCTCAGCTCATTACCAACGCCGCCCTTTACTCGTTAATAGGCGGAGTGTTCGGAGCGCGCGTGTTTTACGTTCTTCATCATTTCGGTGATTTCAAAAACGCCCCGTCTTCTATCTTCGCCATTTGGAACGGCGGCCTCGAGCTTTTAGGCGGCGTGATTTTAGCCGTCGCCATCATCCTCTTCTATCTTATCTATCACAAGCTCCCCATCCGCCGCTATCTTGATATCCTTGCCATCGGCCTGATGCTGGCCCTCGTCTTTGGAAGAATCGGCTGTTTTCTGAACGGCTGCTGCTTCGGCAAACCGACAGAACTACCATGGGCCGTCCGTTTCCCCTATAACTCGTTCGCTTACCGCAGCCAGATAAATCCAAACTTGGAAAGGGGCCGGCCTGACCCCCAGTTGATATTACCTCAGGATGAATACATAAGCTTTATTGACAAGGATGGGCACTGGCACCCAAAGCTGTATGAATACTTAACCGACCAGCAAAAAATCGAGGTCACAACAGGCAAATATCGTTGCCTGCCCGTCCACCCGACACAATTATATTCATCAGCCGCCGGAGCCGTCTCATGCCTTATACTTTTTCTTTTCTGGCGAAGGTCAAAAAAAGCCGGCAAAATTCTCACAAAACCCGGTTGCACATTCAGCCTGATGTTCATACTTTACGGTTTTACACGATTTTTTATGGAATTTTTGCGGGATGACAATCCATTTGAATTTGACGGTCTGACAATTTCCCAAAATATCAGCATCGCTATGATTATCCTCGGGGCGGTTTTGATAGCCGTATTCCAGAAAATAAAACCCAAATCCTCGAAGTCTTGACGCTTAAGTCTTTTTTTCTGGGCCTTTTTTATCTTGAACATTTCTCAAAATTCGCCATACTATATGATAAATAATACCGAATACTGACATAGCCGCGACCGTAAAGGAGCGGTAAATTCAAACGCCAGGATAGAACAACAATAAACGGGTATCGGAAATATGGGCCTTTACGACAGAGATTACACTCAGGATAATTTCCAGTCGCAACACCACCCTGCGCCGCATATGAGAATACAATTTCCGCGAATTACACCGGTTGTCAAATGGCTCCTGATAATCAATATAGTGGCATTTCTTTCCGGATATCTAATACCACGATTCGGTACTTTTCTGTTTTCTTGGTTCTCCGTGTGGCCGGAAACCTTTGGAACAACCATACAGATTTGGAGATATATCACATACCAGTTCCTGCATTATGGACTTGGACACATCTTCTGGAATATGTTTGTCTTGTACTTTTTCGGGACAATGCTTGAAAATCTCTGGGGAGGCAGGAAATTTCTTATTTTTTATCTTGTATGCGGCTCAACAGGAGGAATATTCTACCCAATACTGGCTCATATAGGATGGCTAAGAGTTGCTTACTTAGTTGGTGCTTCGGGCTCTATTTTAGGGATGCTTGCCGCCGCTGCGATTTTGTTTCCGAAAATGATTGTCTATCTATTTGGTGTATTTCCTCTGAAAATGTCAGTCCTGGCTATAATTATAGCGGTCATGAGCATATTATCTATACTTCGACCTGATATCTCTCCTAATGCCGGTGGTGAAGCTGCGCACCTCGGAGGAATGTGTGCAGGAGCTGTCTATGTACTTTCAGAGAGATGGCGGCAAAGATTTAAGATGAAAATACAAAAAGGTATCTGGCAAAAAAATATGACAGAGCAGCGTGACCTGCAATTGGAGGTTGACCGCATCCTGAAAAAAGTTCACGACCGTGGAATGCACAGTCTGACGTCTAAGGAAAAGAAGATACTAAAACAAGCCACAAAAACCGAGCAAATGCGCCACAAATTTTAAAGAAATCCTGTCTGTTCCACGCTGTAATATAAACGCTGTTTTCCCGACTTGTGTATATAATTGAAATTCAAACTCGGGATGAACGGGGCGGAAAACTGTTAGTACACCAGACACAAGTGCAAAAGGTGTCAAACTTTATTTGATAAGAATACGAGCCAGCTTTCTCTCTTATGCACTAATATTCTGCGCCGCACCAAAGCCGGGCTGTATTGTCTTCCTTATCGAGCCAGTCAGCCCGGCCGTCGAAGAAAAGATTGTTACAGCCTTTGCCGCGATGTCGATTGGCGGATATCCGTCTGGTCAGGTTACTACCCTTAGTGATTTCTTCCGAGGCGGGTAAATGCGTTCTCGACCAAACATCCAGATAGTTCAACCTGGACGCAATATCAAGCTGATCCCTGTCTCGCACAACAGGACGCCATTCTCCTGCTGAATTATCCGCCATATAAATCCGCTGTGCCGGAGACTTGACGCTGCTGAGCTTGGTCGGGGCATCTTGTTGGTTTCCATCGTTGCCGCCTGAAAAGGGATTATCCATGTCCCATGCGTTTACTACATAATCCACCGTCTGCTCGCTATTCTGTTGGTCGTATTGGCCTATTCCAGTGCGTGGAAATGATGGGCACTGATAAACATCAACCTCACGATAATCTTCGACTTTCCTATATTCCTGACCTAAGTACGGAATGAATTCCAGGATCCATTTCACTTCATGGTCCAATGCACGGGGGATATAATCATCGTTATCCATTGCATATGCGTGCATAACAAGGCCAAGTTGTTTGAGACTGTTCAGGCAATAAACTGTCCGGGCCTGTTTCCTCACACGCTGTAGTGCCGGCATCAATATCCCCATCAACAGCGCAATTATTGCAATTACCACCAGAAGTTCTATTAGCGTGAAGGCTTGTCGTTTGTGCACGGTCATACCACCTTTTCTTAAAAAGTGTTGTATATATTCCACCTGTTGTAATTATACGCACTTTGGGATAAAAATCAATAAGAAAATAGTAGCTGGTCAGTGCGTTAAGTCAGTGTCACTCGTGTCCTAAAAGAGAATCGAATCCGCAAAGAAATCCTGAAATTCCGGCTCGTGGGCGATTTCGATGTATTCAATCTTGCCGGCTAATTCGCGTGCCTTGGCCCTGCAGCGCTGACTGACAAGTGCCATATGAGCACCGGAAGCAGCTGCATTACCGACAAAGTGAATCTTCTCCACAGAAACATTCGGTAACAGGCCTATCCGCAGCGCACTTTCCTTTCGGATATAATTGCCAAACGCACCGGCCAAAAGGATACGTGCTATATCGTCATCCTCAAGGCCGATTCTCTTTTGCAAAAGTTTGATGCCTGCCCGTATGGCGGCCTTTGCTAATTGTGTTTCGCGGATGTCCTTCTGTCTTAGAAACACCGTGCCGGCGTCATCTTTTTCCGCTAATACAAAGGCAGGCTCACCATGCTGCTCACGTATGCGAGAGAAAATTGCCGGTGACACTTTTCCCTTGAGCTTTGCCGGTTCCACAAACCGTCCCGTTAAATCGATAATACCGAGATCCAGCATTACCGCCACGGCGTCAACCAGCCCGGAGCCGCATATCGACCGGGCAGGGCAGTTCCCTATCACATCTAAATCTATATCATCTTCATTTACAACTACAGCTTCTACTGCACCTTCAGTCGCTCTGCTGCCGCATGTTATACGCGCACCTTCCAGAGCCGGCCCCGCCGCACAACTGGCCGCATAAAGCTTGTCCTTAGTACCGAGTACAAGCTCGCCGTTTGTTCCAATGTCAACTACCAGCGTCGTTTCTTCGGTTGAATTAATGTCCACCGCAAGCGCCACAGCGATCGTATCCGAACCAACAAAGCCGGCTATATTCTCAACCGTATGGACATTGCCCGCAGGATTTATTTCCAGATGCAACTGCCCGGCAGGTACATCATGAGCTTCAAGCGAAAACGCCTTATACGGTGCCTGACCAAGCTGGGTTACGGGCAATTTGAGAAAAATATGGCCCATAGTCGTATTGCCAACCACACACATTTCATATATGTGGTTTACATCAACTGAGTTTTTTTTGCAGAGTTTTGCGGTCAGCTCATTTACGCAGTCTATTATTACTTTCTGTAATTCAGATAATTTCTCATCGTTTTGGGCGTACGCAATCCTGCTAATGACATCATCGCCGTATCTGCTTTGCGGATTGAGGGCTGCTTCCGTGGCAAGACATTGACCGTCAGTCATATTGATTAGTTTAACGACAACGGTAGTTGTTCCTATATCAACGGCCAGCCCGAATATCTTACCCGCAAAAGCTTCACCCCGATACTTCTCATATATGCCCACCGCCTCAATCTCAGTTTTGATACCATGCTCTAAGATTTTCTGCTCGAAGTATCTGGATTCTTCTGGAATTATTACTGTAAGATCGCTTTGGATATGATACTGACAGGCAAGAACTTCTTTACCGCCCGGCTCAAGCTTTATCAGGCATTTTTTGCAGGTACCTTTACCACCGCAAAAGGTATTCAGAATTATGCCGGCCTGGCCCGCTGCCTCCATAAGTGTCGCACCTGAATGAATGGAGATTTGCCTGCCGTCAGGCTTGAAGGATATTGTGAAATGCTTCATTCTCGTATCTCGCATCTCGGACCTCGTATCTCGTTACTTTACTTTGCGAGATACTTTTGACGAGATACACTTTATCGCTCTTGCTCAGCTTATTTTATGACGAATTTTCCACTTGGCTCGTCTCTTTTTACTGCCTATTTTCCGCCTGCGCCTCGGTTTTGCCATCTATTTCTCCACAAACATACCATAATTGTTTATTGCAAAATACTTTTAACTCTTTGCAATATATGATATTATCAATGAACTTGAAAGTAAAGAATTTAAAATAAAAAAACACGAACAAAAAGTTCGCTGTTCAACTATCAAAAGGGTCGGCCCAGATGGGTTTTCGGCTATTTAGAGCGGAGTACAAAAATGATACAATGCAAAGAGTGCGAATTTTGTGATATTGATCCTAACGGCAAAAGAACCTTCAAATGTGACCCATTTACCAATATCAAAGAGCCGGAATGTATTGCCAAATGGCAGCTTATCCGCCTGGATATGCTGTTAGCCAGCTATCAGGGAATGCTAAAGTGGTATGGGAAAATGGCGCCTCTGCAGGATAAAATCATCCAATTTATGCAGCGTGAGATAAACGAGCTTGATGAAGCTGAAAACTGGAAGCTTGATGATGATGAGCCGGATGAGGGGCAAGAGGATATCTAAGCCCACAGAAGTCAGAACCTTGATGCATTTGTCCCTATTATCAGCATCTCCGGTACAGGTGTTTTTTTCATCAAAATCGATTAAAAAACACACATTAATAGGTCATATATTGGCCTGCGGAGTTCGAATTTTGTGGAATTATGCAATAAATTGATTGTCCGAGCCGTCTTTATTTATGTAAAAAACGCTTAAATATGGCAAACAACGATGAATTAGCCCGGTTAATAATCGGCTGCAAAAACGGTGATTCCAAGTGTTTTTCGCAGATAGTCGATATGTATGCAAGCCGATGTTATGGTTATTTTTACCGTTTAACCGCCAATAAGGACCTTAGCGACGAGCTGTTAAGCGAGCTATTTGTCAAGTTAGTTGAGAAAATCTCCTCTTATAAAGGTGGTTCCTTTGAAGGCTGGCTGTTCAGAGTAGCGTCGAATATTTTCCACGATTATTTAAGGAGTAAGCACAGACAGAAAAAATTGCTCGATGTCCATAAAAAGCAAAAAATTGAATCACAGATAACAGAGCCAAAAAAATCCGGCAACGAACAAATTGATATACTACAAGCACAGCTCATAAAGCTGGACACCAATACGAGGGAATTGATAATGTTGCGGTTTTATTCACAACTGAGCTTTAAGGAAATAGCGGCGATGCGGTCAGAGCCGATAGGGACGACGTTGGCAAAGCTGCATCGGGGGCTGAAAAAACTGCGAGAGTTAATGGTATAATAATGTTATAAATGGAGTAAAAATACTATGAACAGTCGAAACGATGAAAATTTGAAAAAGCTGTTCGAGAGATTCTTAAGCTCCGAGCAGGCCGAAAGCAGCGTTGAGGATATTCAAAAGGCTGAGCAAATCCTCCGTGAACACCCCGCCCCCGAGCCTGATAGTATGCTCATAGCCGATATAAAGGCTGAAATCGCTATGCATCTGCCGGCCAGAAGAACGGTTACTTTTAAACATTTAGCTTACAGGGTGGTTTATGCCGCGGCGGCAATTATGGTCATAGCAGCGATAGGCCTCACAGTATTCGATAACGAGGCACGTGAACCCGCCCCGATAATACCAACAGCAATTTGGGAAAGCGATGATATCGCCACCGATGATGCCGACCTGGCAATTTACACT
>JABMRO010000196.1 GCA_013202635.1 Planctomycetota bacterium | reverse complement strand
GCTCTAAGGTTATTGATTATTTTATAGCCTTGTTTGTTTTCGAGTTGGGCTATGGATTATAATCAGGATTGAGTTTGGTTGGGATCGGCGCATTTACTTTTTTTCGCCATGCGAGCATCAATTTATGAAGTTCGGCGGTTTTTCCGGGCATTTTCCCGGCGAGGTTGTTCCGCTCAGATATATCTTCCTTCAGGTTGTAAAGCTCCAGGGCGCCGTCTTCAAAATACTCGATGAGCTTGAAGTCGCCCATTCGCACAGCCGCAGCGGGTCGAGTCCTGAAATGCGGGTCTCTGGCACCTTCGGCTTTTCCCTGGAGGTAAGCGGGAAAATGCCAGAAGATAGCCTTGCGGTTCAAACTTTTTTGGCCTTTGAGAAGCGATACAATACTTTTGCCATCCAACAGTTTTCCTTTAGGCTTTCGTACACCGGTCATTTCGAGAATTGTCGGATACAAATCAATACCTATTACCGGCGTATGGGAGATTGTTCCGGGCTTAACGACGCCGGGCCAGCGAACGAACATCGGCTCACGAATTCCACCTTCGTACAGCATACCTTTGCCGCCGCGGAGGGGCTGGTTCGAAGTTATACCTTTAACGCCGCCGTTGTCGGAAAAGAAGAAAACAATGGTGTTGTCAGTAAGGCCCAGCTCGTCGAGCTTGTTAATGATACGGCCAACGCCCTGGTCGGTGCTCTCAATCATAGCGGCGTATTTCGGGTTGTTCTGCCCGTTAGAGCCGGCTTTTTTCTTATACTTATCTATCAACTCCTGTTTGGCGTGCAGCGGTGTGTGAACGGCGTAATGCGGCAGGTAGAGAAAGAAGGGTTTGTCTTTGTTAGTAACAATAAATTTCAATGCTTCATCTGTGAGTCTATCGGTGAGGTATTCGCCCGGCGGACCATCGGGAAGCTCGGGATTATTGTAGGGGACAAAATAGCCCTTTACGGGATGGCCTGCGCTATATCCTGCGACATTGACATCGAAACCCTGACCTATTGGACCGAACTGCGGGTCATCTCCAAGATGCCATTTACCAATACTGGCGCTTATGTAACCGGCGGGCTTGATGGCTTCGGCAATGGTTATAATTTCCGAATCAAGGACTGTGGTATTTTCTATCGGAATAAGCTTCCTTTGCTTCGATTGGCCTCGACTTGAGGTGCCAACAGTGTAAACACCATGCCTTGGGCCGTAGAAGCCCGACAGCAAGCAGGCCCGTGAGGGGGCGCAGTTAGGAGCATTAGCATAGGCATTTGTGAAGACCATTGCCTGACCGGCAAGTCTGTCAATATTCGGTGTTTCATAATACTGAGAGCCCATAAAGCCAACGTCACGCCAGCCCATGTCATCGATGTAGATGAAAACAATGTTCGGGGATTTTGGGACTACACGGCCCTGTGCAGAACTGCCGGATGATACACAACCTGCGGCTACAAAAACGCAGTTCGACAGCGCAAGTCCTTTTACTGCCGCGGTACAACTTTTCAAAAATTCACGACGATTCATAATAATCTATGCAAATTCAATGAGCAATTTATTGATGAGCTAAAGTCCATACTACAAGCTGGATTCCTGCCTTTGCAGGAATGACATTCGTTAATCGAGTTATCACAGAACACTACTTCTCTTCAAGCATGTCATCGGTCAGCATACGCACATTATCGTCCTCGAGCAATTTGCCGGATGTTTTGTCCCATTTTCGCGTGCGATGGCTCAGACGGTGTTCTCCGTGACAATTTGTGCAGGCTCCTTCTTCGGCGTCTATTTCAGCTAAAACAGACTTATGAACCGGGATATCAATCCTGTCCTTAGTGTGACAGCTCATACAAAATGAACTGATTTTCTCCTCGGGATACATAATATCCGGCGGTGTAATATTATCTTCATCGGAGCAGTGGGCATCCGATGCGCCATGGCACTGCTCGCAGCCAATATCGGCCCGGGCATGTACGATTGCCAGGGGCTCGACCTCATAATTCATGTGGCAGACATGGCAACGGCTGTTATCGGCAACCGGGCCGGTCGGAGCTACAAGCTCTTCTGGCTCGTCCTCGAGCAGTAGTAAAGGTTCTTCACGGAATTCTTTTTTACAAGAGACTGCTCCCACAGTCACTGAGAGCAATAAAAGCATAAACAACCAATATTTCACAGGCGTATCCTTAACGTTGGATCTGGATTGTGATTTTCTACACATATTCCCAGTTCTTGAGCCATTGGTAGTTGGGCGGCAGCTTAGCCCACATTTCTTCGACAGCCCGTTCCAGCTCGGCTTTCTCCTTTACATCCAGA
This sequence comes from Planctomycetota bacterium, assembly GCA_013202635.1. Taxonomy (GTDB): domain Bacteria; phylum Planctomycetota; class Phycisphaerae; order Sedimentisphaerales; family Anaerobacaceae; genus NIOZ-UU13. The sequence goes on along the minus strand of JABMRO010000196.1, from coordinate 1,391 downwards.
GAGCGCCGCTCTTTTATCGCCTTTGCCATATTGTCCACCTGATGGGTACTAATCAGCCCGGGAATTGGCGCGGTAATCGCATCGTTGCAGAGGATATATCGGATAGCTAATCGTGCACGCCGGTCGTCCTCGTACGCATGAGGGTCGCCGGGGGCGCTGCTGCCTTTGAAGAGTGAGTTGCTGGCGAAAGGTTTTATGCCGAAGACGCCTATATCGTGCTTTTTGGCCGCGTCGAAGAGACTGTCTTTCGGGGCAACCTTACTTCTGGCGGTATATGGAAAGAGGATGACTTCAAGCTGGGGAAAGTATTCTATCATCATCTTGTGCCATCGCCGGTCGTGCGAAGATATTCCGATGAAGCGTGCCTTGCCCTGCTTTTTGGCTTTTTCGAGTGCAGCCACAAGCTCGCAGGATGTATTGAACGAGTGCCTGCCGCCTGGCTCGTGACAGGTAATGCGCCACAAATCGGTGTAGTCCTGCTTAGCTTCCTTTAGGAGTGAGTCAAAGCTTTCCATCAGCTTTTTTGTAGTACGGTATTTTTCGTCACGCACTTCCTGTCCGCAGTAGGACAGTGCCATATACATCTTGTCACGCCGTCCCGCCAAAGCCCTGCTATAGGCCAATACCTCAGAGCGACAGCAGGCATCAATGTAATTGATGCCAACATCAATGCACCGGCTGACAACATCGCGGCGGTTCTTGTTGAAATCCTGTTCCATTACATTGACACGCTTCCAGTGCCCGCCCAGGCATACCGCGGAGACCCAAAGATTAGTCTTTCCGAGGCGACGATACTCCATATCGGGATTGTAGCTTGGCGTTTTTCTTATAGCCGCCTCAGTATTCTTATCGAAGGCGTATCCCCTGCCGGCCAAGGCGCCGACAACCATACCGCCAGCCACCAGAGAAGTATCGCGGATGAATTTTCTTCGGGAGAGTTTATTATTTTCCATAGGTCTTTTCCCCTTTCAATTAATGTTAGTTTCCCCGTAGTTCCGAGGCTATAATCGAATCCCCCAATAATCACCTCCAACTTTTACACATCACAACTTAACAATGGTTATGATAACCCAATCCGGCCCGAATTTCAAAGTCATTTATATTGATTTGTGGATTAGCAAAAGGATAGAACTTTTTTTCCCGGAAACAGCCATCGGCCCGCCTTATATTTCCTGAATTAACAATCCTATGTGTTAGTTTTCAAAACCCGGTTAGAACATAAGCCCGCAATCGTTTATGTTTGCCGAGCCGCTCAAAAAGAATAGCGGATTCAACTCATAAGTGCAACTGAGTCGCCAAAATTATGGTGAGCTGTTATACTCTCTCACTGGATTTTGGTTACCTCAGATAAGGAACACTTATGAGAGAGTACAGACAACTCACCGAAGAAG
>JABMRO010000195.1 GCA_013202635.1 Planctomycetota bacterium | reverse complement strand
GCCTGCAGCAGATTGGCCGGCAGCCGCTCGTGGCGATAACCGTCGTAGAAGGCCAAAGCCGAGCTTGTAGCCGGCATCGGAATACCCATCTCGACCGCTGTGGTAACGACGCGTCGCCAGGCCGGTTGCGCCTTTTCGACGGCATCCTTAAAGAACGGGTCGAGCAGCAGGTTCGTCAGGTCCGGGTTTTTATCGAAAGCTTCCTTGATTTTGCCTAAGAAGACCGAGCGGATAATGCAGCCGCCTCGCCACATCAGGGCGATCCCGCCGTAGTTTAAGTTCCAGTTGTGTTCCGCCGCGGCGGCGCGCATAAGTTGGTAACCCTGGGCGTAGCTGACGATTTTCGCCGCGTAAAGGGCCTGGCGCAGGTCGCTGATGAAGGCCTTTTTATCGCCGCTGAATTTCAGCTTCGGACCTGACAGGACTTTGGATGCCGCAACGCGCTCTTCTTTCAGCGCCGACAAACAGCGGGCAAAGACAGCTTCACCAATGAGTGTAAGGGGCTGGCCGAGATTCAACGCTTCGATGGCGGTCCATTTGCCTGTCCCCTTCTGTCCGGCAGTGTCGAGGATAAGGTCGATAACCTCGTTGCCGTCCTCGTCCTTATAGCCAAGAATGTCCCGCGTGATTTCGATAAGATATGAGTTTAATTCGCCCTCGTTCCATTCGGCGAAAGACTCGTGCATTTTCTGATTGGTCAATCCGAGGCCTTCTTTCATCATCTGATAGGTCTCGCATATCATTTGCATGTCGCCGTACTCTATACCGTTGTGAACCATTTTTACGAAGTGTCCGGCCCCGTTCTCGCCGACCCAGTCGCAGCATGGCTTGCCGTCTTCGGTCTTGGCACAGACAGCCTGAAAGATAGGCTTGATGTGCTCCCAGGCCGGTTGTGAGCCCCCCGGCATGATTGATGGGCCTAACAGTGCGCCTTCTTCACCGCCTGAGACGCCGGTGCCGATATAGAGTTTGCCTTTGCTCTCAACGTGCTCGGTTCGTCGGATAGTATCGGGGAAGTGCGAGTTACCGCCGTCAATGATGATGTCACCGTCTTCGAGGTGGCCCAGCACCATGTCGATGAATGAATCGACTGCTGCGCCGGCTTTTACCATTAACATAATCTTGCGGGGGGTTTTTAAGTTTTCAGCAAGCTCTTCGATAGAATGACAGCCGATGATATTCTTGCCCTTCGCACGGCCGTTAATAAAGTTGTCCACTTTAGATACCGTACGATTAAAGCACGCCACTGTAAAGCCCTTGCTTTCCATATTCAGGATTAGGTTCTCACCCATTACCGCCAGACCAATAAGGCCGATGTCTGCTTTTGCCATCTTTGTGATACTTCCTTTCTTAGAGACATTGTTTGCTATTGATTATTTGTCAGGAATAGTCGGTATATATCCGTTGGCCAGCCGGTGCAGTACTTCGCCGGCGTGCTGCACCACAAGAATTCCCTGGTCTTCTTTATTTTCATAGTCGGCTATATTCACCTCATCAGGATTCATATAACCGAGATTTACCTTTTCGCACCGCTGTTTGTCGATGCTCGTGGCAAGCACTACATTGGCCCGCGGTTTTTCGACGCTGTCAATGTAAGTGCCGATGCCCTTTACGTGAGTGGAGTGGGCGATAATTCCTCTGGGGATACTTCCGAACTGCTCCATTCGTTTGAGAAAATAGTCGCGGGTATGATAACCGATTTTATCCAGCCATTTGCCATGGGTGTAGGATATCTCCGTAATATGCGGGGCGTAGATAATTAGCGTTGCCCCATCGGCTAAAATCGGTTCGAGTTTGTACATTACCTTGCCCGCCGTCCAGATATCGTCATACATTTCCGGGGCGATGCCGAGAATCGTGCTGTATGATTTGTCTTTGTATGTGATATGCACCTGCTCGGAAAGGTCCGCGGCCTTTTCCCAGGCCTCGGCTGTCTCACCGATAAAGATTCCTTTAAGCTCCTCTTCCAGCGCTACGATAGCGAACAGCTTATGCGGCATTGTTAAAAAAGAAGCAGCTTTTTCAACAACCTGCCGTGTCGGTGTCCATTTGTTGCCGTTGATAAGGGGGTTTGTTATCACGGCGCCTAACCAGTGGAAAAAATGAATAATATCATCGCCCGCGATTCCCGGGAAAATATACTTATGTCCGCCGGAAAAGCCGACAACCTCATGAGGAAATACCGGCCCTAAGATAAAAAATTCATCGTATTCTAAAATCTTTTTGTTAATGGCTATGTCAACTTCTTCGCGAAATAAACCGCCGCTGATTTGCTCGATTTCGTCCGCGGAAATTCGGCCAATGGATTTGAAAGTCTCGGCTTTTTCCCATTCGTGGTTGAAAAACTTCACCGATGCGTATTTGCTGCTGCGCTGCTCTGCTGTCATGCAAAGTCTGGTGCAGATTTGTTCTTCGCTCAAGGGCTGATGTGTTCCGAGAGCTACCAGACAATCCACGGCCTTTGCCTTATTCTCCAGACAATCGTAAATTAGCTTAAATACATCGCCTATAGGCCCCGAACGGGTATTGTCGGGAAT
>JABMRO010000194.1 GCA_013202635.1 Planctomycetota bacterium | reverse complement strand
ACGGCCATGTTCAGGTATAACATCAGCGGGGATTACTATTTCGTGAAAATCACGAACCGAGTTTTTATGGACCTGGTTGTAAATGGGAGTTTCGCTCTCTGTGCCATACTTGATATATTGATAGTCGCCTGCAACCCATCTGCCATAGACCTGCATATCGGGTGGATTAACCGCAACGTCGTATTTGAATCTTATAAAGATATTTTGGGCAAGAGATTTAACGTTATCGAATTCCCATGTCAGTACCTGCCCGACATCAGCGGCTCGATTCGCAAGCTGTTTTTGCATGGTGATCTGGGCCATGATTTCCTCATACGGCACATTTTCAGGTAATCCGCCACTTGTTTCAAGTTTCTTGTAAGTCTCCTCGACCTCCTGGGAAACATCGATCGCCGGGACAGTCAGGGATGCCCTTGCAGTAAAAAACTCGTAGTAGGCCTGCATACGTTCAAGATCAGTTGCCTTGGTGAATTTCGGCGTGTAAATAGTAACTGTGTATATTATCGCTGCAAATAAACTGAGCAAAATCACATCCAATAATATCACTCCGAGCAGTTTGCCCAGAAGAAACTCAAATCGACGAATGGGTTTTGTGATAACTGTATATATTTGTCTTTGCTCAATGTCGCTGGTTACTGTGTAAATGGAGATTATTATCGTGAGTAAACAGAGCAAAATGCTGGTCAGCGAAAGACCGTAGCTTACGAAGGTTTGTAATCTACCTTTCAACGTCCCGTCGCCTGTCGATGAAAAACCCATAACAGCGAGCAGAACGAGCAGCAGGATTAGAAAAACAGCGGCAACCTTCATCCGCATGGCCTGCTTTATAGTATTTGTGGCGACAGCCCAGATACTATGCATCGCCTACGTCTCCTGCCTGTGATTTGTCAGCTTGCTCTTCGTCCTGGCCTTGAGTGGATTGACGGCCTGTGAGCTGGTCCAGAATGCTTTTGTTGATTTGCTCGGCCTGTGGGGCTTCGGATTCGACCGGCTGTGTTGTAACTTTCTCGTCTCTGACAAAAGGTTCGGACTCGGGCGGCTCAGCCGGGCCGGTTAGTTTACTTAGCAGTTGTTCACCATATTCAGAGGTGGAACTTTCAACAGGGATTACCTTCTCTGTTGTTGGAGGTTCCGTCGAGCTCTCTTGTGATACCGGTGCAGAGACAAGTTTATCGAGTATATCTTCCGTAGCGGTTTGCTGTGTGAGAAAATCGCCGATTTTAGTGGTGCTGACCGCACCGCTTGTGGTCTGTGCCTGTTGTTGAGCGGCTGCCACCGTTTTGATAAAAAATGTTTCGAGTTTATCCATCGGAGAGGTTACCACACACTCGGCATTTTCTTCCTGAATTAGTTGCTTTATCTTTTCAATAGTGGTATCGCTTATGGCATCGGCAGTAATTTGCCTTTTGTCTGTTTGCTGTAAGAGGTCCCTGACCCGGCCCTGGGTCTGGATTTTACCGCCGTATAGAATTGCGATTCTGTCGCATACATCTTCGACGTCTGCAAGGAGATGGCTGCAAAGTAAAATTGTCTTGCCGCGTTCCGCAAGCTTCAGGATTAAATCCTTTATCTGTCTTGTTCCAATAGGGTCAAGTCCAGTTGTCGGCTCATCCAGTATAAGCAAGTCGGGGTCGTTTATCAGTGCCTGTGCAAGGCCGATTCTGCGTGCCATGCCTTTTGAAAACGTTCCAACCGGTCTGTTTGCAACGGCCATTAATCCGACCATATCGAGCAGAGCTTCGATACGCATTTTTCGCACTTTAGCCGGCAAGCCAAATAGTCTGCCGTAGAAATCAAGAGTTTCGCGGGCATTCAGGTATCTGTATAGATAAGATTCCTCTGGTAAAAAACCAATCCTGGAGTTAATTTTAGAATCTGCTCCATCACCGCCAAGAATTAACGCCCTTCCCTTTGTCGGATGAAGTAATCCCAACAGCATTTTCAGAGTTGTTGTTTTGCCCGAGCCGTTGGGGCCTAAAAGACCAAAAACTTCGTTGCAATGAACCTGCAGATTCAGGTCGTCCACAGCAAAAACCTTAGCCCGTCCCCACCAGTCGGAAAAAATCTTCGTCAAAGAGAAAGTTTCAACTGCATATTCCATATTTTTTATCATGTTGCTCTTTACCGGGGTTTTGTCATTATAGCTCGTGGTCAAGTTCCTCACCGTAGCGGACAAGTCGAGCACTGTTAAAGACGACAATCAGTGAGCCGGCAAAATGCAAGGCCGCGGCATAGACAGCCGGCAGCCACCCCGCTGCTCCTGCCGTGTCGCCGAGAATGACAAATAATATTCCAAAACCGAGATTCTGAGTAATAACTTTTCTTGTTTTCCGAGAGAGTCGGACAAGGAAAGGCAGCCGCCTTAAGTCGTCACTCATCAGGGCAATCGATGCAGAATTTATAGCTACGTCACTACCGGCTGCACCCATAGCAATACCCAGGTCGCCTGCCGCCAAAGCAGGGGCATCGTTTATGCCTTCACCGACAACGACAACGGTATGGCCGTCTTTTTTAATCTGCTCGACAATCGCTAATTTGTCCTGAGGCAAGCAATGTGCCTTGAAATCAGTACAACTCAGCTCAGCAGCAACACGGCTGGCCACTTCATTGCGATCGCCGGTAAGCATAGTAACTCTTTTTATGCCCACGTCGAGCAGTTCCTTAACGGCTTGCCGGGCTTCCGGCCTGGTTTTGTCCTGCAAACCAATCCAGCCGATGCACTTAGAATCTTTTGCTACATAAAGGGTGCTGAAGCCCTGCTCCTCGTGCAGGGCCGGGTCAGACACATTACTTACATCAATGTTGTTTTCCTTGAGGAATGTATCTCTTCCGACGAAAATTGTGGATGAGTCGACAATTGCAGTTACACCTTTACCCGGGGTTTCCTCGAAGTTATCCGTTTCAGGTAAAGATAGGTTTGCTTCTTTTGCCACTTCCCTGAGTGCCCTTGCGGCCGGATGTTTACTCATCTGCTCGGCAGAAGCTGCAGCAGCTAATAATTCAGCCGGCTCGACACCTTCAGAAGGCGTTAGTTTCGTTACATATAAACGGCCGGTAGTTACCGTTCCTGTTTTGTCGAACACCATTGCCGTCATCTTGCCGGCAATCTCGAGGTCGGCGACATTCTTTATCAGAATGCCAAGGCGGGCAGAAGCGGAAATAGCCGCCACCATTGCCGTCGGT
>JABMRO010000193.1 GCA_013202635.1 Planctomycetota bacterium | reverse complement strand
GTGATAATATTATTAATGAGAACGATTTGATAAGTTTAAAAAAGGAACATTACGCAAATGATGAAAATTACAACAGAGAGGCTAAAGAAAATTTAACAATATATTTGCAAAGCATAACAAAAGATTTTTATTTAATTACGGATTTCGTAAAAGAAACTAAGATTCCCTTGAATATAATCCATATGTATTTACCAGAAATAGCGGAAGTTTTTAATCAAAAGAGGGGCGCTTATCGTGAAACGGTGATTGAAAATTTTAAATTCTGTTGCACAAAATGTGGTTTATCTCAAACTGAGTCAATGATAAAATACGATAAAGACCTGTATATTTACCATAAAAATGGGGATAAAAAAGACGCTTCATTAAAAAACCTTATTCCGCTTTGTTTAACTTGCTTTTTAGAAGAAACCAGAAAAAAAATAAATAAAAAATTATCTTTCTAAAAATAAAGAATTCAAATTATAATTCTATGGAAAAAAAGCATAACCCAATTGCACATCTTTTAAAGGTACGGCGACCAGAAGATATTATCTCTTTTATTGAAGAGATAATGTCTAGTGGTGGCAAATACCGTTTCGAGCCGGTGGGTGGTCGTAGATCCAACTCAAATGACATTGAATTGGCCAATGAGCCGGTACCTCCATTAGTCGAAAGAATTACAAACGGTATAGATGCTATTCTTGAACGAACGGAAGCTGAAAAAAGAGGTAGTGGACAGTTGCCAGGTTCACCAAGGAAGGCTGCTGAACAATGGCTCGGCGTAAAGAAGGGCCACCTCGACGCTCTCAGTCAAGAACAGATAAGGCAATTAGCTGATAATGTTGAAATTTCTTTCTGGGACTCCGGCCACGATAAACACCCTACTGTCGTAATACACGACAAAGGCATTGGTCAACATCCCTTTGATTTGCCATCAACAATTTTAAGTCTTGGTGAAAGTAATAAAATTGGCAAACACTATCTTTGTGGTGCATATGGTCACGGAGGTTCATCAACTTTTGCTTGGTGTGATTATACAATTATGATATCGCGCCGTCGTCCTGGACATAACAATGGAAAACCTGACTTAATTGGTTGGACAATTATTCGAAAAAATGCAGAGTATGAAGACGCCAAAACAACGATTTATGAATATCTAGTTACAGAAGATAAGAAAGTTCCTACAATACAACCAAAAGTCTTGGAAAAGAGTGGGTTTGAGTTTGGAACGTACATCGCTCATATAGGCTACGAACTCGATCGCTATTCCGGTCCAGCTAGCATTGTCTCTTATCGCTTGTTTCAAAACCGCCTTTTCGATCCGGTACTTCCTTACTGGTTGGTAGACAACCGTCAAGAGCCAAGATTCCGACGTGCCTTAGGTGGTAACTTGCGACGATTACATAACCTAGAGGAGGAAGAGACTAGTTCTAAATCTCAAGTTGAGTATCAAAATGAGTATGAGGAAAATCTTGGAGATGACGGGAAAATGCTAGTCCGGTACTGGGTTCTTAAGGTAAAACCGCGAGCTGAGGGTGGAGAGGAAAAGTTTTATCTCGACAGTTATCTTGAGGCACCAAAATCTCCTCGCAATGTAGCTATTACATTAAACGGCCAGCGGCAGGAATTTCTTGACAAAAGATTTATAAAAGACGCGACCAAGTTATCTTTCTTGGCAGACTACTTGCTCGTACAAATTGAATGTGAAAATCTTTCTTTACGGCGCAAGAAAGATATTTTTACTGCTACAAGGCAAAGAATTCGAGAAGGAGCTGGTCGTCTTGATCTCGTCAAACAGGTGGTTACGGACGCTTTAAAGAATGATGAGAAACTAAAGAAACTTGAAGAAGAGCGAGCAGAAGCGACGCTCTCAAAAATGGACGAGAAAAGCGAAAGAGAAGTCCGTGGCCTTCTCGATCGATTGATAACATCTCCTCAGACAAGTATTCGGGGTGGGGTAGAGTCACTTTCAGCCGAGGGACCTGGTGGAGTTACTAAATTCCAGCCGAAAGATCCTCCAACATATCTAGAAATTATAAACGAAGAAGAGCCTATTGAATTTTTGCCAGGAGTGGCACAAAGAATAGTTTTAGAAACAGATGGTCCTGACGACACCTTTGAAAGGAAAACTAATCGCGCATCTTTATTCGTCAATTTATCAAACATACCAAACGTAAAAATAAACCGGGGGCCGGCGAGGTCAGGTAGGATTAATATCCAAATTACAGTGCCTCCGGATACATCACTCGACACTAAAGGTGTTATTCAGTGCTCGCTAGATATGGACAATTTACCCTCTCCACTAAAGACGGAGAAGAAGGATTTTGTTATTGTTCCTCCACCTCCTCCGTTCACTGCTACAGAGCCCCCGACTCTTTTGAGTATTGCTGGAAGAAAGGAGTCTCTTTTACGTCTTCGTCGAGGACGGAAAACCAGTATTGGTATTTACACGGATGCAGCCGATGACACTCTTATTAGAATAGCCAATCCAGCCATCTTCGAGTCAGAATGTTCTGTCCCTGGTTCTAGCATAGTGGGTAGACGTGGACCAAGCGAAGGGCGAATGCAAATACGCATCTTTACTCCGGAGACCACTAGTGACGGGACTGTAGGGACTCTGACGATAAAATTACGACTCGCAGATGGAAAAACCATAGAAGACAAAAGAGATTGTGTTGTTGTCCCGTCACCAGAAAAACGACCGCCTAAACCAAGAGGCGGCGGTTTACGACAACGTCCCGAACCTAATTACGAAATCATTCCAGTAGAAAAAGACGATGATAACTGGGTTCGTTTTGGGTGGGACGAAAGTTACGTCGGAAAATACGAACCTAGCGATAAACTATATCTTTACGTAAGTCACGGTTATATAAAGTTGGTCGAGGAACTAGAACGAAGGAAAAATACTAGTGAACGTCCTGAACAAATAGGAAGGGCCTGGCGACGATATTTCGCACACGTGGCCTACCATCTTTACCTACATCACAAATATCAACAATCTCCTGAGCCCACAGAGAGAGATCAGGCGCCGGCCCCATCGTCTAGTAGTGAGCAACAGCCTGAGGAAGTACTAAAAACAGAGATGGAGCGAGTAAGTCAGACAATATTGCTATTGCTTCGCTCTGTTTCTGACCTTACCGCAAGTGAAGATTAGGAGAGAGTAAGTTTGAGATTATTTTTTGTGCAGAGTAAGGATGACGAGGACGTGGCAACTTATCTTTGTAGAGCAACAGGATTCGATCAGTTTTTGTTGCCTTGCCTTGAGTTTTTCCCCAAATACGAGTTACTTTATTTTCTTCTGGTAGCGAATCCTTAATGGTTGTGAAGAAGTTCAATTTTGTTCTTTGCTTAAGGCGATCCCACATTCCCTCCGATAAATTATAAGATTTTCGTTTCGCATTCTTATCCTGTTTTTCAACATCACCAATCACGAGAGCGCAGACGCCGTCTGGTCGTAGTACACGTTCGCATTGATTTAACACATCGCCGAGAAAACGTTCATAACTGTTAATGCAGTGCTTATCGTCTAAAAGGAGATCTTCATTTGTTTTCTCAATAGATTCACCTAAAAGCCACAAGCGAATCCAGTTGTAGGTGCCGTAGTTTACTACTTTAAGATATGGAGGGGATGTAATAATGAGTTTTACATTGGAAGTCTTGAATGCCGGGTTTCTTAGTGAGGCGAAATTACGAGCATTGGCACGATAAGCATATCCTCTCGTCGACGGCATACCATTTTTGAATAAACGATTTACTTTTACAGTTAATTTTTCAAAAACATCTAGTGGTAGCTTGTGTAGATGATTTTCTTTGACATAGCGGCGGATATAGTTCGGCGACATACTAAACGTATTCGGCATACTGATACTCAAATACGACGAGTCATCCATCGCGTCATTGTAGTTTCCATGAAGTATACCCGCCAAAGATGCCAACAAGAACTTATCAACTTTCTTAGCGTGAGAGAGCTCATTACGCAGATAAACTATTTGAGGAAGTGTTAGCCTGCCATCGAAAAGCATCTTTATGTTATCCGGAACATTATCAACGCTTGGTCGTTTGTAACTAACACGCAGTTCATCGATTCTTGTGAGAACCGAATCAAGAGTTGGGGGATCAACTTTTGCCGCCGTCAGAATGTGAGCAAGTGGACTTAAGTCTATACCTATGCCAACGCGCCCCGACACGCATGCTTCTAGTGGAGCTGTACCTCGTCCAGAGAAAGGATCCAAAACAACATCACCTGGCTTCGTAAATTGTTCAATAAAATAGCGAGGTATGCCTGGTGGAAACATTGCCAAATAAGAACACATAGGGTGGAAAGAATGCCCCCATCGTTTTGGCAGATGCTTCCAGACGTTATTATTCCAACGTGATATTATTTGATTATTGGTCGTTGAAGTAACAAGTTCCATATGTATATTAATTATACCTCATTATTTATCTGCCATCAAAAGGTCGAAATAACTAAGTCAATAATAAATTAAGAATATGCACAAAAGAAAATATTTCGGTTCCATAAATACGAAAGTTTATGTCGGCGAGAAAAGTGTTAATATCCATTTTCCTTCTAAAGACAGAAATAATGCATTGAAGTTGGCGCGGTTGATTCTGCAAGCTGTTGAAAATGGGTCCAGCATAGACTTGGCTTCATACTATACCAAGTCAAGTAAAGTAGGCACTAAACAGATCACTATCACGAGTATGTAGGTATGATCTCAAAGCCGGTCACATACCAAAAATATAAGGCCAAAAAACATCACCAGTGCTTAATTTGTGAAGAGGAAATAATTCCTGGGGAGGAATATTTTTCTAGCCGAGATAAATACGTAAAGCGATTTGATATAAAGAAAATTTGTGGGAAATGTTATCATAAATATCAAGTAGGAAAAGAGCGTGTTTAAGGTTTTCGCCGCCAAAAAATTCGCCGGCCCAGACGAGGGCGCGACGGAAGGAAGGGGTTTGGGGGAGGAATTCCGCCGCGCCCGAGCGGT
>JABMRO010000192.1 GCA_013202635.1 Planctomycetota bacterium | reverse complement strand
GCCCTTGGTCCAGAGTACCCTTGCGGAGCTGGTTGTAATCTGATATGGCTTTCAAAACCCGCGCCCGATGCCCTGGCTGATCAATCATGCGGCCTTTCTCATTCATAGTTCGCCCCTGCAATACGCCTATCCTTCCCCTTCATTTCAATTACCAAGGCCGTGTGCAACCTGCTGGCTATTCGTGCGTCGAATGTTTGCCCCAGTTGCGCGATGTTTTTGTTACTTGATATGAATGTAGGCAATATCCGTTCTTGACGCTTGTTAAGAATATCATAAAATGTATCGTAAACGAATTGAGACTCAGGATTACTTCTCAATCCCAAGTCATCAATGAAAAGTTTGTCAACATTCTTTAATTCCTCAGTCAACTCCCAGGCGGTTTCTTTGGCAGCCGGCGCAAACGTACTTCTGACCTTCACACAAAAACTGTCAAAGTTAATCCGCTCGCATAAGTACCCCTCACAAACGTATTTTCTTATTTGCGCCGCCATACCATGTGTTTTACCTGTGCCTATAGGCCCGAACATAAACACATCTTGTCCCGGCTTTAATTCTGATAGTTTATCCTGTATGTCCTGCTCAAGCGTTTCGATAGTAGCTTCATAGTAAAGTGGTTCGACAAGCTCCATTATCTTCTTTCCGATTTGATATTCACTTAGCTGTTGCCTTCGGTTGTAAACATCAATACATCGTAAACACCATTTCCGCAGGCCGCTTGAGTCTCTATGCCTATAGCCAAAGCCACAATTTTCGCACCTGCTACCTAATATAAGGCTCATTACTTCCTGAGCCACTTCCGCTATTGCTTCCATTCGATTTCTCCTGCATCTGCATTTCCAACCTATCAATTCGCATAACATTATCATCTTTGCTCTTTTTCCGCAGGCTGGCTGTGGACAAAACCCTACTCCACCAAAAACTATCAGCCTGGGCATATTCAATTACGGCCTTTATCTGTTCAGGGGTTTTCTTATCAATCTCACGCAGCTTGCGGACATCATCCGCCCATTTTTCAAAGTTCGGTTCAGGGTGATTCGGTCTATGCTCTCGTATTAACTTGAACAGCAATCTCGAAAGCTCTAAATCGCTCTCACTATATTTATATTTACATTCTTCTTCGTTCTTATTCTTATTGTTTGTGTCAGTCTGTTGTTCATCTGTTGTCACTTTGTTGTCAGCTTTGCTGTCCAACTTTTTGCCGGATTGGTATTTTTCCCAGTTTTTGATTGTAATAATGCGGAATTTTGAAGTTTTTTGTTGTTCAATCTGCTGTTCACTTTCAAGGTATTTAAGAATATTCTCTATTGTTGAGGGCTTTATCCCGGTTGATTCACTCAGCTTTTCCCTTCCAGTGAGTATTTGTCCCGGCATTATGATTTGCCTCTTGCCGTTCCATATAAACGAATTTCCTGCGTGATTGGCCTTGAGTAACAGGACAGTCCACAAATGGCAGTATTTAGGTTTTAGCACGATGGGGTTTTCAAGTAACCGCCTGTGCAACTTAACCCAACCACCATTATCCCTGTTGTTTTCGTTTACAGCCACTTCCAACATTCCCCCCTGTCTTTCACCTTGCGCCAGAAACTGCTCTCGCTAAGTTTGACAATCTGATATGTATTCTCGCCGCCAGAGCCTTTGATTTCGTCCACCATAAGACCATCTTTGACGAGAAAATGCCGGACCTCCGACAACCTGGCATTGTATTGAAGGCCAACGGCGGCAAGCTCAGAGGTCGTAACCAGGCCGGCCTTGAGCATTACATAAATTTTTTTAGCCTGATTTGACAGGCGGGGGATATCCTGCGGATCGACTGATGTATTTGTCGGGATATGCAACTCAATCCTTCCATTGTTGAGCGCGGAATCGAATATCATTTGCTGGCCTGTCAAATTATTAGTTATCATCTTCTAATCCCCAGCGCAACGACTGTCTGTATTCCTGATGGCGCCTGTAGTCGAATAACTCCAGAGTCTTTTTCATACTCTTGTCGGGCATTTTCTTAACGATGTGGACCGGAACGTCTTTTATGCCAACTTTCTGTATTGCATAGTACCTATCATGGTCACAGATATTTTGGTGCCTGTCTCCGACCTGCCTTATCGCGGTAATCCAGTACAAACCTAAACCAAATCCATCGTCTCTCGTAAGGACGTTTACCCACCAGGTTATGGCCGGAGGAATCAGCTTATCCATTGAAAAGAATGGATTCGGTTCAATATCTCTGATGCTCATTGTTGTTTTGAAATATACATCGTTTTCAAAGACTATTTTCTTTTTTGCTGGCGATAACAACTTCCGGGCATCTGTCAAAAACGCAACATTTGCGTTTTTCAACTCATCTCGGCGCCGATAGAACTTCATAAAGTCCTGTGCCAGCCTTACGCTAAATGGTAGCGTTTTCAGGTAAGGAACAAAATCACCGCGCCCTAAGATAGATTTTTGCTCAGTCAGTAATTCTCCCATCCTGATAGCATAGGCCAGCCCAGATTTCATTATTCCCTCAAATTTGGGATAGAGCGTACATAGTTCCGTGGTAATCTCTGTGGACCTATCGCTTTTAATGATTTCAATACTCATGACGCCTTCCTCCCAACGCGATTCGCAGGAAGGGCTCCTACACGCCTGAATTTTTTTTGGAAATCTATTGACAAGTGGAAATTGCTGTTGTACTTTTGTGGACGAAGTTTTTTCCGTCCAGCCGGGTCGCCGTCGAAAATCGCCCCGGCTTTTTTTGTTGATATTAATTTCCTACACATCTTTGCCCCTTTCTTCCCGGACTCAAATCAGGTTTCACTGCCTGTGGCTCAAGAGCCGAAGCAGAATCAATCAAAATATCGCTTGCATCACGCCTGCGCAGAATCCAAGAGGCCCGCTCAATATCGTCTCGGGTCCATAAGAAAACACCCTTGCCAGGCGACTTGGCAGGCGGATCAATACGACCTTCCCAAACTGCTCTACTCAAACGGCTGTTATGGACGTTCAACATCTTCGCCACTTGAAGGCTTGAGTAATATTGCTCTGCCATAACATTTCCCTTTCAATCAACCATTGCTTTGTATCTATATATTTATAAATACTATACGGCTTAAATTAAATAAAAGTCGATGGAGATGTGTTTAATTGAAGGTTCTTTTTTGTGGCCAACCTGACAAAGTACCTGACAACTGTAAACTGTCACATTTGCTTGATAGCGGCTAAATTTTGTGAGCTAAGGTATGGTAAGTGAAAATGTTATGAAGTGACATTACGAAGTAAAACCTGACAAACAATAATATAAACTAAGACTTCTTTTGATGGTATTTTTTCCAGATTTTTGTCTGTATTACACCTTCTTCCGACATTTTTTTATACTCTTGTCCGGTCTTTGGGTCTTTCAGATAATTCTTATTTATTGAAGCCGCTACTTCTTTAGCTCTAAATTGTTTTGGGTCAATGCCACCCTCTTTCCACTGTTTATATGTATCAGCGACTTGTTGTTCTCTTGGTCGATTTTTCAATTTAGATTTTCCAGGGATTTCATCTACTATCTTCTGTGCTTTTATGCACCACTGCCGTATCTGTTGCAATTCAACAAGTGGGTTGCTTACAGGCGGTGGCGGTTCGGTTAATTTCGGGTTCTGCTGAAAAATATTTAGGGCACAGGTACGAGCTTCAGAAGCATATTTTATTAAAAGATCGTCTCTTTCGTGCGTGGGCCCGAAGGGGTAGTCAAAGTAAATCAAAGAAGCTATATTTTCATTTGCATTGTGATATCCGTCTATGATTTGCTCGATGCTACTATTTAGCTCTGTAAGTGTTTCGCACTTGATTTCCATTTTCAATTCCAGCTATAAGAAGCAGGCCCCGGCCAGTACGGAACCGGGGCCGCCTGTTTATTTCTTATAGATTCTTACTCCAAACGGCTAACTCACAACAAATGCCGGTCATCAAGATTTCCTCATTCGATAAGGAGTCGTTTGGATTCTTTGCCCTGTTGATAATCTCTGCTCTGTATTCGTTCTCTATTCGGTGG
>JABMRO010000004.1 GCA_013202635.1 Planctomycetota bacterium | reverse complement strand
GATCCATTCTATGTCACAAAAGGAAAAATATCTTGCCTGGTTTACAGAATTTTGATGCAAAAGGTGTTCGAGAAATTAGGAATCATTTCCTTCAGCATCCAGAGAAACACGATATGATAAAAATCCAAAGTTTCAGCACAGGCAGTGAGGATGGTCCTCGGATAAAGATTACGAGAACGCCTGGCGAAGATTTTTCTATCCAAGACCCTGGTCTTTGGGTTAACGCAAAGGAATTCAAGATCAATCTTGAGGTTCTTCTCCAATATGCTATTGACAAAGCAAAAAAGTAGGCAGCGGTAGGACGGGCTTTTAGCCCATGTTGCTCAATTAAAATTGAGGAGAAAAATAAAATGCCGGATAATGAACTGATAGAAAAGGCGCTGCAAGGCGCACACCGTGCAGATGTTGCAAAGCTCTATGGCGTTCTTGTCGGGGCGATTGTAGCTGCACAGAATGACCAAAATAAGATTAATGTGGCAAAAGAGAGATTTCAAAAGGGGCTCCAAATATCTAAATTGGCGTATGAAGTTGCCAAAGAGGCTGCGGGTCTCTGAAGAACATCATCACATTGGTTGAGTAACTATGCGAACCGCGTAGGCGGATCTTTTCTCCACACACACAACCAGAGGTATGATGGGCTTGCTACTCTGCGAAGTAGCTCTTCGCTCCATAGCACGAGTTAGCCCATGTGGCCTCTGTCATTCTGCACTTGTTGCGGAATCAACACGATCCCCGAGTCACGATACACAAACCACGAACGACGAATTACCCGTAGGGTGGCGGCTTGCCCCACCAACCTCTAATCTTTAATTCACTAATTCACTAATTCCGTCTCCTGTCTCCTGTCTCCTATTTTCCGTCTGATTTCACCAAATGTCCAATAAGTTAAAAAACGCCTTTAACAGCATTAAAAACCGCTTTTTAGGACCAAACTTGACTTTTGGCCGATTACGACTATATTTAAGTAGTTAAATGGCATTTTTTTATCAGTTTTAGAAGGGGCGCCCATCGTAATCGGGCTTTTCGGAGGGGTATCACAAACCGCCTGTTTCCTGGCGGAGCCAAAGTATTATGGCAGGGATGTTTGATAATAGTGCAGTTGTTCAGGTTCAGCAGGCCAATGACATCGTTGATGTCATAAGCGAACACGTGAGCTTAAAAAGAAAGGGCCGGGAGATGGTCGGCCTCTGTCCATTCCACGATGACAATCGCCCGAGTATGAACGTCAACGCCGTCAAGCAGATATTCAAATGCTTTGCCTGCGGCGCCGGCGGCGATGTCTTCAAATTTCTTCAGATGCGGGAAAACCTCACTTTTCCACAGGCCATAGAAAGGCTGGCCGAGCGGGCGGGAATAAAACTAACCCGCCAAAAAGGGCGAGCCAAACCTTCCAACAGGCCGGGCCGGCCAACCTCGGAAGATATCGACCCGAACAAACTGGCAAAGATCAACGCATGGGCGGCAAAATACTTCCAGCAAAATCTCCAGGATAAACAAAAGGGCAAACACGCCTGCGACTATCTCGCCCAAAGGCGGATAACCCCCGAAAGCATAAAAAACTGGCAGCTCGGACTGGCAATTAATTCGCCCGATGATTTGCTCAGCACCGCCAGGTCTAAAAATGCACAGGTCAAACTCCTCGAACCCGCAGGTCTCATCACCGCCCAAAATCAGGACAAGTTCGTAAACCGTCTGATGTTTACAATTACCGATGTAACCGGCCGGGTCATCGGCTTTGGCGGCAGAACTCTCGACGAGACCGGCGCCAAATACATAAATTCCCCGACCACCCCCCTGTTCGACAAGAGCAATTCCCTCTACGGCCTCGAGCAGGCACGCCACCAGATTGTCTCGACCGGCACTGCTGTTGTCGTCGAGGGCTACACCGACTGCATAATGGCCCACCAATTCGGCTGCACCAACGTTGTTGCAACCCTGGGAACCAGTTTCACCGCTGGCCACGGACGCATCCTCCGGCGATATGCGAAAAAAGTGATTTTGCTTTTCGATAGCGACGTCGCCGGAATCGAAGCAGCCAACCGGGCTTTGGATGTCTGTCTGGCCCAGCGCATAGATATCAGACTTGCTTCGGTGCCGGAGGGTAAAGACCCCTGCGATTTTCTCTTGACCGCAGGCAAAGAGAGATTCGAACAGATCTTGAGCGACGCCGTAGATGTCTTCCAGTTCAAATGGAACAGGCTAACCGCCGGTTTAGGCAGTGACGACACACTTACCGGCAAAAGATTGGCGATTGAAGAGTATTTACAGACGATATCCACCGCCCTTTGGGCCGGCAATATCTCACCGATAGACCGAGGATTGATAGTGAACCGGATTTCGAAGATTATAGGCCTTGACAATAAGCAAATTAACGCCGAGTTGAACAACAGGCTCAGACATGCCCAGAGAGCCGCAAGCTATAACACCGAAAACCAAAAAGCCCGGCCAATAGACTACGGCCATGGCCTCTTCGCCACAGCCCAGCGAGAGGTCCTCGAAATATTGCTCAATGAGCCGAAGCTCTTTGAGATTGTAAAACAAAAAATTACTCCGGAACTCTTCGATGTGCCGATATCCAGACAAATCGCAGAGCTTTTGTTTGAAGCATTGAATACCAATATTGATTCTTCGCTTACGGAGATTTTAGCTAAAACTGAATCTGTAGAACTCGGCAATTCTCTTGTCGAATTAAGCCAGACCGGACAGGAAAAAGGAAATTTCCAGGCCCGCCTGGCAGGTGCCCTGGATGCGATTGAACGCCATCAGGCACAGAAAAAAAAACTCATTAAAACAATAGACGACCAGAAACAGTTTCTGCGCAAAATCCACGAAAATACCGGAAAGGAAAACCCGCACAATGTGGGTATGGTATAGTGAACAATTCCCGGCAAACAGCCGTAATGAATAATATACATGGCAAAGTGTCCGTTTTCCCACAGGAGGGAGGACAATTTGACTTAGTGATCTATGTGATTATGGATTAATTTTACACAACATATACAAACGTGCAATTGTGGCAAAAAAAAGAAAAAAGAAAACCAGGAAAACTACCCACCGCAAAAAAAATAAAGCTGTGAAAGTCGAAACCCAAGAGCAGCCTCCGAAGAGCACCGATATTAAAGACCCGGAGCAGCATATAAAATTGCTCATAGAAAAGGGTAAGAAAAAAGGCTTTCTGACTTACGAGGAGATGAACGACGACCTGCCCGATGATGCTATCAGCGCCAGCCGCCTGGACCGCCTCCTGGCAAACCTCGATGAAATGGGGGTCAGTCTGCTCGATGAGGATGATGTCGAAGCCCTTAAGGCTGCCAAAGCCCAAAATGATGATGAAGAGTTTGAAACGCACGACGAATCTCTGCACGAAGATGCAGATGGCAAAGAACAGCAGCTAAAAGAGGACACGCGGCTCGAAAAACAACTGGTCGGCGAAGATGGCTCCCGACGAATTGATGACCCTATTCGCATGTATTTGACTCAGATGGGCCAGATACCTCTGCTGACGAGAAAGTCTGAAATCGCCCTTGCGCGAAAAATTGAAATTGCGAGAATGACCTTTAGAAGGAAAATGCTGCAATGCGACTACTGCGCCCGAAACTCTCTCGATTTATTGCAGCAGGTACACAACAGCACGATGTCATTCGACAGAACAATCAAAGTCGGCACCGCATATAACCTCACCAAAAGTGTAATAAAAAAGCGACTATCCGAGAACATCAGGACGGTAGATAAGCTGCTCACAATCAACCAGAATCTATTTAAGAAAACTCTCACGAACCAAAACAGCAAGGAAGCCAGGATCACTTTGAAGCGAATACGTCGAAACAAACGGAAAGTCGCAACACTGCTCGAAGAGCTGAGCCTGCGAACCAGCAGAATCCAGCCTGTCAAAAACAAACTCCACGGCATCTGCGGCAAAATGCACCAATTAGAGCAGGCTATAGCAGAAGGCCCTAACAACCAGATAACTGCCGATGACATCTACTCAATAAAGCAGGAGCTGAACGGCCTAACCGAGCTGGTAATGGAAAGGCCGAAGCAGCTTGACAAAAACCTGAACGTGCTGGACAGGGTCTTCAGCCAGTATGAGAACACCAAGCGGGAACTCTCCAGCGCAAACCTCAGACTGGTCGTTTCTATCGCCAAGAAATATCGAAATCGGGGTCTTAGCTTTCTGGATTTAATCCAGGAAGGAAACACCGGGCTGATGAGGGCCGTGGACAAATATGAGTACCGAAGGGGATATAAATTCAGCACATATGCCACCTGGTGGATTCGACAGGCTATCACCCGTGCGATTGCCGACCACGCACGAACGATTCGCATTCCGGTCCATATGATAGAGACGATGAGCCGGCTGAGAACCGCCAGCAAAGTCCTGCATCAGAAATTGGGAAGAGAAGCTACTATCGAAGAGATCGCCGAGGAAGCCGAGATGACTATCGAAGAGACCCGCAGGGTATTGAAAATATCCAAGCATCCGATCAGTCTCGACAGGCCGATAGGCGAAAGCGAAGACAGTTACTTCGGCGATTTTATCGAAGATAACGCCATCGATTCACCCGTTGCCTCGGCTACCCAGGAAATGCTCAAAGACAGAATCGATGTGGTCCTCAAAACGCTTTCATATCGTGAACGCGAGATTATCAAGCTGCGATACGGCATCGGGGACGGCTATACTTATACCCTGGAGGAAGTCGGCAGAATCTTCAAAGTTACACGCGAGCGCGTCAGGCAGGTCGAGGCAAAAGCAATACGCAAACTCCAGCACCCAGTCCGGGCCCGCAAGCTCGAAGGCTTCATGGACCACAAAAGCGCCTGAACAGGCAATAGAAAATCATAGATTAAAACTCAAAAAATATTTAGGAAGTCATTGGGTATGAGTTCATTCATCAACATCTTCATCTGGAAAATGCTTTGCTTGCCACTCCTCGGCCTTTTCCGGCTTACCTTCCTTGACCAACCAAAGACCGTCTCATGCAAACATAACGCAGGACTATCAGAAATGCAATCCAACAAAGCGCTACCAGCCCCAAAACACCTACCGGCCCAATCATATCCATTAGCGATTGCTTGCACATCCCTGCAGAGATTATCCACCCCTGCATAAAAACTACCACGAAAATAATCTTAACTATCATATTGCGAGGAAAAGCGATAGTACAGCTAAGTGCTATAGGTATCACTAACAAGAAAATATAAAACAGGCCGATATCCATTCCATGATAGCTTAACAACTCTGCTTTAGAGCCAAATTCAGGCAACAACGTTTCCAGAAGAACCGATATGCCGGTTAAAGCCAAAGTCAATACTCCTGCCAAAAAAGTTATAATTACTGCCAATACAAATGTGCTAAAATACTTCTCAGCGCGTCCCAACGGAAACAGCATACTCTGATAAGGCAGCAGATCCAAGCTAAGCACACTCAATGCCAGTATAACAAATAAAAGATTTGCTCCCTCTCCCTTGCTCACAAACCCAAAAAACAAGGCCAAAAAACTTATCAGTGCAAAAGAGGCTAAAACATGCTTCATCTGCCAGGTGCCAATACCTCTGCCAAACACCATATAGAGATTACCCCAAACATGTCGGCCTTGGCCTAAAAACTCATATCGGTTCATTCTGCGTAAAAAGAACTCATGGAGTCTCTCGAAAAATTTGGCCTTCGCTGCGGTTAGATTTCTATCTGCTTGAGTTTGTAGATATTTCTGAGCTTTTAGTGATGTACTAAAGCCCTCAAACACCAGCTTGCCACAATGCCGCCTTGCCAGGGAATCACGGCCAAACAGTCTCCAAAACCAAACACATACCAAACCACTCGCCAAAATCGTTGGAATTGGCCGGGAAATAATCATATTCTGCACAACCTTGTCCCATCTGAACAAAATGATTGCACCGAGGGCTAACCATGGAAGTATTCCCCCTAATAGCATTCGCAGCTCGAAAAGCGTGCAGCATACCCCATAAAAGTAAAGAATCACACCAATAAAACCGCCTGCTAAAATAATCATCAGCATCAGGACATAAGGGAAATCAAGCCCTGGATACATCAAAAACACACTTCCCAGAATCAAGTTGACGACACCACCAATCCAAAAAATAAATAGCCTTGGAATTCGACGGTGACCCGGAAGGCAAAATGAAAACGGCTTCATCAGGACATCCCTTTGCATATTACCTGAAAATACTCCCGCCCAGAAGCTGACTAAAAAAAATCCCAAATACCTGTCGTGTATCAAACCGATTAGAGCCATCGGAAGCATACACAAAATAATCAGATACGCAAACCATGCCCCACGCCGTTGATAAAGATGCTTCAAATTAGCTGTTAAAATACTCATTCTCCCACCTCGGTTTTCCGGCTGATAACAATTTTATATATTTCTTCCAGAGGCAATGGGCCGATTTCAATTTCACAGTTCGAATCCTTGGCCTTTGTCTCCAATTCCTGTTTCGAAAGATTCTGCACCGAGAATATAGCTTGGGAGTTATTTCTTTTGCAATCAATTACATTTTCGAACGGTAATTCAGAGGGCAACTTGCCATTTAGAGATGTAAGCGTAACTTTGAGGAATTCCTCCCTAAGGCTATCAAAACTACAATCTCGAAGTATCTGCCCCCCACGCATAATCAGCGTATGATCAATAACCTTCTCCACATCGCTTAGAATGTGTGACGAGATAATAACTGTTCGGTCTTCGTTCTGAATTATTTGAAGTAGCAAATCAAGAAATTGGCTGCGGGCAACTGGGTCTAAAGCCGAGGCAGGTTCATCAAGTATTAGCAGTTCCGGCTCAAAACCTATTGCCAATAGTATTGCCAGTTTTTGCCTTTGGCCAGGCGATAGCGAACCAACGCGGGCCTTGAGAGAAATATCAAAATCAGCGATGTATTTTTCTTCCAGTTCGTGGTTCCAATTTTCGTAGTATGCACTTACAT